>NZ_LKCP01000030.1:0-56908 GCF_001518755.1 Bacillus sp. AM 13(2015)
CCAAATTGCTCGTAAAGACCCGCTGTCGCTTTAAATACGCCGCCTTTTTTCCCGACATCCTCTCCGAGCACAAACACTTTCGGATCTCGTTCCATTTCTTCTTTCATCGCCAGTGTAATGGCGTCTATATATGACATAACAGGCATTTTTCTTCCCCCTTACTCCGCATACACGTAACGAAGTGCGCTTTCTGCTTCAGCATAAGCTGCGTTTTCCGCTTCATCAGTGGCTTCGTTTACGATTTGCATGATTTCTTTTGTCATCTCTTCTTTCATTTCAGAAGTCATGACGTTTCCTTCGATTAAATACGTTTCATATTGGATGAGCGGATCTTTCTTTCTTGCTTCGAGCACTTCTTCTTTTTCTCGATAGCTTGAGTCATCGTCATCACTTGAATGCGCAGTTAAACGGTAAGAGATTGTTTCAATCAATGTCGGGCCTTCGCCTCTTGCCGCACGGTCTCTCGCTTCTTTGACAGCGGCATATACTTCAAGCGGATCATTTCCATCTACAGTTACGCCAGGCATCCCATATCCAATCGCACGATCTGAAATGCGTTCACAGGCCACTTGTTTGTCATATGGTACGGAAATCGCGTACTTATTGTTTTCACACATGAAAATAACAGGCAGTTTATGCACAGCAGCGAAGTTAGCGCCTTCGTGAAAATCTCCTTGGTTTGATGAGCCTTCACCGAACGTGACAAAGCTGACAAAGTTTTTCTGCTCTAATCGTCCAGCAAGGGCAATTCCCACCGCGTGAGGAACCTGCGTTGTTACAGGTGAAGATCCGGTCACAATTCGATTTGCTTTTTGTCCAAAATGCCCCGGCATTTGTCTTCCGCCTGAGTTTGGATCGTCTTGTTTTGCGAAACCAGACATCATTAAATCTTTTGCTGTCATCCCAAAAGCAAGGACAACCCCCATATCACGGTAGTAAGGTAAGACGTAATCTTCTTCTCTATTAAGGGCAAATGCAGCACCGACTTGCTGCGCTTCCTGCCCTTGACAAGAAATGACGAATGGAATTTTACCTGAACGGTTTAATAGCCACATCCGTTCATCGATTTTTCTCGCTAGAAGCATTGTTCTATATATATCAATTGCTTGTTCATCTGATAATCCTAATTCCTGATGACGCATGTTACTCATCATGTTTCCCTCCTTGATTAAAAATGGATCGCCTTCCCGTCAACAGCAAGGGCTGCCTCGCCAATCGCCTCTGATAAGGTCGGATGCGGGTGTATCGTCTGCCCCACTTCCCACGGGGTTGCATTAAGTACTTTGGCTAATCCAGCTTCAGATATCATATCTGTTACATGAGGACCAATCATATGAATTCCTAAAATATCATCTGTCTTTTGATCGGCAATGATTTTGACGAATCCATCAGACTCCCCGTACACAAGCGCTTTTCCAATCGCCATAAATGGGAATTTCCCTATTTTGACTTCAAAGCCCTGCTCTTTTGCCGCCTGTTCAGTGAGTCCAACACTAGCGGTTTCTGGGTGAGAGTAAACACATTTAGATACGAGCGTTTCATCGAGCGGCTTTGGATCTTTCCCAGCCATATGTTCAACAGCAATCATACCTTCGTGAGAAGCCACATGTGCGAGCTGAAGCCCGCCGATGACATCTCCTATTGCGTAAATATGCGATTCTTTCGTTTGATAATGTTCATTCACGACAATGCCTTGTTTTTCGGTTTGGATGTCCGTGTTTTCAAGACCTATGCCTTCGATATTAGGTACTCTGCCGACTGAAAGAAGGAGTTTTTCCGCTTCGAACGTCTGAATGTCTCCATCCTTTTCCGCTTGAATTGTCACGAGATTTTCCTGCTTTTCTACGCTATCTGGCAGTACCTTCGCATTTGTCACAAAGGTGATGCCTTTTTTAGATAATAGTTTTTCCATTTCTTTAGAAATGTCATGATCTTCTGTTGGTAAAATACGGTCTGCAAACTCAATCACAGTGACGTTCACACCAAAATCATTGAGCATAGACGCCCACTCGATTCCGATCACTCCGCCTCCGACAATGAGCATCGACTGCGGAAGCTCTGGCAGTTCAAGTGCATCATCTGATGTGAGGATGTGTGTTCCATCTGCTTCAAGCCCTGGCAGCACCCGCGGTCTTGAGCCTGTTGCGATGATGACCTGCTTTGGAATAAGCATTTCATTTTCCTCTCCATTTGCCATTTCTACGGAGATCGTTCCTGGCATTGGCGAAAAGATAGATGGGCCAAGAATACGGCCAATTCCTTCATATACATCAATTTTCCCTTGTTTCATTAAGTGTTTGACGCCGCCTGCTAGTTTTTCGACAATCTCTGTTTTTCTTTTCTGCACACTCGCAAATTGCAAGGCAATGCCGCCTGCCTCAACACCAAAATCAGCTGCGCGTTTGACGGTTTGATATACTTCTGCACTTCTGAGCAGCGCTTTAGATGGAATGCAGCCTTTATGAAGACATGTTCCGCCGAGCTTTTCTTTTTCTACAACTGCTGTTTTCAATCCAAGCTGTGAGGCACGGATGGCTGCTACATAGCCGCCTGTGCCTCCACCAAGAATGACGAGGTCATATTCAGTTGCCATGACTTGTCACTCCTTTCTTTTCCTGTTGATCATTTGGGTATTCTTTCGGTGATTCTTCTTCTTTTAAAATACGAAGCGCACCTTCCGCTAACGATTGCAGCTCATTTTCACCTGGATACACGACAACATCTGAAATCCAGTCAATATAGCCGCGAATACTTGATGTAATTTGTTTGCTGTACGCAAGTCCGCCTGTTAATACAATGACGTCAACTGCTCCTTTTAAAACAGCGCTAGCCGCACCAATTTCCTTGGCAATCTGATAGCACATTGCTTCATAAATGAGCGCCGCACGCTCATCACCTGCTTCAATCATGCGTTCCACTTTTACAGCGTCTGTCGTGCCAAGATAGCCCGCTAGCCCGCCTTCACCAATAATGCGTTTGAGCATTTCCTCTTGGGTATACTCACCCGAAAAACAAAGATTTACAAGATCACCTGTCGGCAAGGTACCCGCACGCTCAGGACTGAAAGGACCTTCGCCATGCAGACCGTTATTGACATCGATGACTTTCCCTTTTTCATGAACACCAATGGTGATACCGCCGCCCATATGAGTAATAATCATGTTTAAATCTTCGTAACTTTTTCCAAAAGAAGCCGCTGTTTTTCTTGCGACCGCTTTTTGATTTAATGCATGAAAGATGCTTTTTCTTTCGATCGTTGGCAGCCCTGAAATACGAGCAATTGGCTTTAGTTCATCCACCACAACTGGATCGACAATAAAAGCTGGGATATTCAGGCCAAGTGCGATTTCTCTCGCGATGATTCCGCCGAGATTAGATGCATGCTGGCCGGCATATCCTTCTTTTAAGTCTTTCACCATTTGCTCATTGACTTCATATGTGCCTCCTTCAATCGGACGAAGAAGACCGCCGCGCGCGCACACTGCATCAAACTTTGAGATATTCATCCCCTGTTCATGCAGTGTTTTCAAAATGGTTTCTTTTCGGAAAGAAAATTGATCAATGATATGAGGAAACGACTTTAATTCCTCATCTGTATGTCTAAGTGTCGTTTCAAAAATAGAACGTTCATTATGAAACACACCGATTTTTGTTGAAGTAGAGCCAGGATTAATCGTGAGAATACGCCATTCTTTTGTCAGCAAAAACAAAACCTCCGTTTCAACTCATTCTTCCAATTAGCGACGACTTAAAATATGTTGACCATTTTGCAAGAATTGACTTCTTGATTTGCGCATTCTTTCAATTCGCTCTTCAGCCAATCGGTCTGCCGCTTTATAAGTTGGAATGGCATCACGGTTTGAAATTTCAATCACACGTTCAATATTTTGATAAATGCCTTCGACTTTTTTCATCGCACGATCTGCATTATAGCCATAAAGCTCATCAGCCACGTTAATCACACCGCCTGCATTGATCACATAGTCAGGAGCATATACAATCCCCATTTCATGGATAAGGTCTCCGTGATGCGTTTCTCTTAGCTGGTTATTTGCAGCACCTGCAATCACTTTTGCTTTTAACTTAGGAATGGTTACATCGTTAATGGTTGCACCAAGTGCGCACGGTGCATAAATATCACATGCTTGATCATAAATATCGTCAGGATCGACTGCTTTTGCGCCGAAGTCTTCAACAGCTCGCTTGACAGAGTCTTTGTTGATATCTGTGACAATAAGTTGTGCGCCTTCTTCGTGCAGATGTTTACACAGATTGTAGGCCACATTTCCAACACCTTGGACAGCAATTGTTTTTCCTTCTAATGAATCTGTACGGAAAGCAGCTTTGGCAGCGGCTTTCATCCCTTTATATACACCGTAAGCTGTGACTGGAGACGGATTTCCGGATGAACCAAATGCAGGAGAGATCCCTGTGACAAAATCGGTTTCTTCATGAATGAGATCCATATCTTCTACCGTTGTACCGACATCTTCCGCTGTAATATAGCGGCCATTCAGCCCTTGAATGTAACGTCCAAAGGCACGGAACATTTCTTCGTTTTTGTCTTTTCTCGGGTCACCGATGATCACTGTTTTTCCGCCGCCAAGATTAAGTCCTGCTGCCGCGTTTTTATAAGTCATTCCTCTTGCTAGACGCAGTGCATCCTCAATAGCTGCTTCTTCGTTTTCATACGTCCACATTCTCGTTCCGCCTAGTGCAGGTCCAAGTGTTGTATCATGAATCGCAATAATCGCTTTTAAGCCAGACTGCTCATCCTGACAAAATACAAGCTGTTCATAATCGTATCGTTCCATATATTTAAAAAGTTCCATTGTGTTATTCCTCCTATTACTTCCGCTTAATTTGATGTACAGATGGCAAGCGCAATTGAATAAAGCTTACTTTCAGCTGAATCAGACCGGCTTGTTAAAGCAATCGGTGCCTTCGCTCCTGCCACCACAGCTCCCACCTTCGCATGTGCAAAGTAGATGAGAGATTTATAAAGAATGTTTCCTGCCTCAATTGTTGGCACAAGCAAAATATCTGCATGGCCGGCTACATCACTCGTAATATTTTTATGAGAAGCTGCCGTTTGAGAGATGGCATTATCTAAAGCAAGAGGCCCATCAATTAGGCATCCAGAAATTTGCCCCCGCCGATTCATTTGCGCAAGACTTGCCGCAGTTAAAGTTGAATCCATTGCCGGATTCACGACCTCGACCGCAGAGAGCACTGCAACCTTTGGCATGTCGTTTCCTACAGCTTGTGCTACTTGAACAGAATTGATCGTAATCTCTTTCAGCATATTTAAATCGGGCTCGATGTTCATCGCAGAATCCGTGACATAAATAAAGCGGTCAAAGCCCGGTACTTCGAATGCTGCGACATGTGATAGGACCCTTGCTGTCCTGAGCCCATATTCTTTATTCAGTACTGCTTTTAAAAGAACGGCTGTCGGGACATGCCCCTTCATCAAAATATCTGCATGCTTCTCGCTCACTGCCTGCACGGCTATTTTGGCAGATTCTTCGGGAGAATCTGAATGAATAATATCTATCCAGTCCTCATCGATTTCATGCTGTTTCACTAGCTCCTTCAGGTTGCGTTTGTTCCCAACCAGGAGAAAGCGAGCGACCTTTCGCTTAATTGCCATCTTGATGGCATGAAGCACTTCTTCGTCTTCTGCATGAGCCACAGCCGCCGTTTTATTCTGCAGCTGGGCGGCTTTCATAATCAGATCGTCAAGCTTCATATATGCCCACCTTTCCTTGTGCTCGGTTCATGTTTTATATGCAAGTTCCGTGCCAGTTTGAAATACAGTAAAATGAGGCAGTTCGCATGCCATTCGTGCAATCTTTTGCAGTTTACATGCATTTTATTGCATGCTATCTTTTGCAAGTTGATATTTATCCATTTTATAGTAAAGGTTCCGTATGCTGATCCCTAACGTTTTCGCTGTTTTCGTGCGATTGAATTGATGCTTTTCAAGGGTTTGTTTAATCAGCTGCGCTTCAAATGCCTCAACAGCATCCGAAAGCGTCTCTCCCTCAAATTGACTGACAGCCAGTTCCTGCTGCTCTTTTTCTTCCTGTTCTTCAGACTCCATGAATGAAATATGCCCCTCATCAATCCATTCTTCTTGCGGGTTTAAAAAGATCATGGCTCGTCCAAGTACATTTTCAAGCTCTCTTACGTTTCCAGGCCACTTATATGATCGCAGTCTATGAAGCGCCTGTTCTGTTAACCCGCGCACGTTCCGTCCATAGTCTAAATTGATCTTTTGGATGAGACGTTTGCTTAACGAGTCAATATCCTCAAGGCGCTGCCTTAGCGGCGGAATAGAGATCGGGTATCTGTTCATGCGATAATATAAGTCCTCTCTGAACTTTCCTTCCGCCATCGCTTTTTCAATATTGACATTTGTCGCCGTGATCACACGAACATCAACTGGTATGGCCTTTGTTCCGCCTACTCTTACAATTTCTTTCTCCTGCATGACGCGCAGCAGCTTCGCCTGTGTACTTGGCGTCATTTCACCAATTTCATCTAAGAAAATGCTGCCTTGATTCGCCTCTTCAAACAGTCCTTTTTTCCCGCCGCGCCTTGCACCAGAGAACGCTCCTTCTTCATAGCCAAAAAGCTCTGACTCTAAAAGAGTCTCAGATAAGGCTGCACAGTTGACCCGTACAAAGCGATTATATTTCCGGTCACTTTCATTGTGAATGGCGTGCGCAAACAGCTCTTTTCCAGTACCTGATTCTCCCCGGAGTAAAATGGTGGCTGGCGTTTTTGCGCCTAGCTTTGCCTGCTCAAGTGCCACAAGCATTTGCTCACTTTCTCCAATGATGTCTTCAAATGTGTACTTTGCTTCAAGTGTCCGGATAAGCTGCCTTGCTTTATTTAGTTCATTCGTGAGTGATTGAATTTCTGATACGTCATGAATGACGCCGACACTGCCTTTTAAGATGCCATCAACGATAACCGGCGCTACGTTGACGATCACATCTTTTTTATTCGGCCCGACTTTCATTCTGACGCCTCGAACCGGTCTTCTTGTTTCAAGTACCTTCAAATGCATGCTTTCTCCTTCAGAAATATCTGCACCTGCAGGTTTCCCCACAACTTCTTTATCTGTTAATCCAGTCATTTTCGTATAAGCTCGGTTGATCAAAATCCCTTTTCCCTGCTCATCAACAACCGATATGGCTTCATCTGACGATTGAATGATCGCCTCCAGCATGGTTCGCACTTCTTTAAGGTTCGTTACTTCCTCCGCAAGCTCAACGGCATCTGTAATATCTTTAAAGATCGATAAAGCACCTAGCATTCTCCCCGCGTCATCAATAATTGGCAAACGCGTTGTGACAATTTGTATTTGCTGGTTCAGAAATTGTTTTTGATTAAATTCTGGCTCTCTCGATCTTAAAATGTCGGGAAGTTTTGTGTTTGGGATCACTTCTCGTATGTCGCGGCCAATCGCATCTTTTTGCGAACATCCAACCATTTTGGCCGCTGATCGATTAAACAGGACGACTTCTTCGTCCATGTTTATAAAAATCATCCCATCGTTCGTTGCATTAAAAATGCGGTCATGCTTATAGGTTTGTTCTTTTAATATTTGAATTAGCTGTTGTTTTTCTGACATTAATTCTGATATGACGTAAGCCATTGAACTTGGAACAATGACAGCATGCTCCGGCTTTTCTTCCATCAGCTCTTTCAGCACTGCTGAACTGCCCGTTGTTTCAATGATGATATCAATGTCATCTTTTATGTATTCTTTCCAATCCGTTGTCGTATCAATTCCATTCTTTTTCGCTTCTGCCATCCCCGGTGCCTCAAGATCAAGGTCGGCGATCGCAATGATTTGAATCATATTTGTTTTCAGCAATGTTTCTAGCAATGCTGATCCACCCTGTCCCGCACCGACAATCAAGACTCTCTGCATCCCGTTACCCCTTTATATGAAAAAATTTGCACACCATATTTTTCCGTTGCAAAAAATTGCACAACTCTTATATTACCACGTTTTCCTTTCTTGACAAAATATTTTTTGAATTAGACAATGGAAGTAAATGACGTTTAAGGGGACATTTGATGGGGAGAATACTTGCACTAGTGATTATTTTAATACCTGGCGCGCTTGCTGCACTTGGGATTAAGCTGCTGCGTGACACTGTTTTCGGCATCATCATTGCACCATTTCCATTTTTATGGCTGCAAGGAATTGCAGGGTTGTTATTTTTAGGGGGAGGTCTTTATGTAGTGGCTGGCTTTATTTTATATAGAGACCGTAAACGAAATAAAGTGACTGCTCGCTTTAAGCAGAGATAAAACGTGAAAAAAGACCCGCTGATGATAGCAGGTCTTTATTTCATTTCTTCTCTTATTTTCACGGCTCGGTCAGGAAAATCAGTGAAAATGCCATCAACACCTAAGGAAAACATGTTTTTCATTTGCTTTTCACTGTTTACTGTAAACGGCCTGATTACTTGCTGAGATGCATGGAGAGTTGACACAACCTCTTTGGTCACGCCTGCACCCTTAATATTTGGATGATAGCCTCTTGCTGGTACTGTTTTTATATACATCTCCGGCTGATGAATCACATCCATTGTGAGTACAGCAAGTTCAACATGCGGCATCAGTTTGTGAAAAAGAGCTAAACTGCCGTGATGAAACGATGAAACAAGTACACGGTCTTCTATTTGAAAATGCTCGATTTGCTTTTTTACTTTCTCCTCGATACCTGGATATCGATAAATGGAGTTTTTCAGTTCAATATTAATGATCAATGATGATTGCTGCGTCACTAGCTCTAATACTTCCTCTAAAAGAGGAATGGATACAGCACCGGTTTCTTCATAAAAAGAATGACTCGCATCTCCCGCTTTTAATTCTTCATATGTATGGTCTTTCACTAAACCTTTCATATTCGTTGTCCTGTTCAGTTTCTCATCGTGAATAACAGCAAGTCTGCCGTCTTTCGTCAGCTGAACATCCAGCTCAATTCCGTCAGCTCCCGAATGGAGTGCATGCTCGAAGGCTATCATGGTGTTTTCAGGATAAATGCCTTTAAAGCCTCTGTGTGCAAAAATTTTCGTCATAGGTCACCTCTAAATATGATGCTTCCTTTCATTATGACGTGTCTTTTTTCGTTTTTCCAGTTTTGAGCACATAAAAAAACCTCTTCTGATTCGCATGAAGAGGTTGACAGATAAATTCGATCACGTAATCGCTCTGATGGCTTGCTCTGTCGTCTCTGCGTCAAGAGCAAAAAGGGAAGAAACAACTGCGACTGCTGTAACAACGGTTACACCTAACAACAACTTTTTCATAAGATAACCTCCACTTTCTTTTGAAGTATTTGTGCATCGAATTTCTTTTCAAGAAAACGAATGGCATTTTGATAATCATTTCGTTCCTTGAAGTATTTCGATATTTGTTCAGACAAATCCTCAAGCTCCACATATAATCTATTTTTTTCTATGTAGTCTAATTTTTCAGAGAATACGTCTGCTGCCCCACTATTCTCGCACATCAAATCCAAAATTTCAAATTTTACTATATATTCATTATTTTGGATATCACAGCTATACAGAATACCCTCTTTAATATATTCCCTCGCCTCTTGATCTCCTAGATGCACTAAGCGTTTGCCAGAACATATAAAGATTGGATGTAATAATGACTATTGTCACGGTGAATTTGAATGCCCATTCCTTTTTTTGCATAATGTGCGCTTTTTTCATAATCATGCTTTGCATAATAAAGAACAGCTAAATTGTGATAGCATTTCCCAATCAGCACTTCATTGTTAATGCGCTTACTTTTCTCAAGTGCTTCTTGATACTTCTCCTCTGCTTCATCGAATTGGAACAAATCAATACAATTACTTGCATGTAAAATCAAGCTGTCAATTGCCTGCGCTGTATACTCTTCATGCGCTTTAAATGTATCGATGGCTTTTTTAATATGATTAATGGATATGAAGTTTTGTTTCAGTTCGTAATAAATTGAAGCAACCTTATGGTGAAAAGTTCCTACTTCAAGGTCTTCATTCACACGTTTTAGCCGCTGTTCTGCAATTTTGTAAAAACTAATGGCTTCATCATACTTTTTCACATATGCAGCATATTGGCCTTTGTAAAAGTAAAAATAAAAATTAATAATGTCATCTGCCTTCTCATCAAGCGTTCCGACACTTTTCATAATTTGATTGGCTTTTTCAATATTTCCAAGTAACATTTCATGTCTGCCGTCAACAAGCTGATAATAAAGGAGAACTTCACGGTCTTCATCTGTATTTTTTAGCAAATTCTGAATTTTCTCTTTATAGACAGCAGATTTTTCTAAGTCATTCTGAGAAATGACCCTCGTCCACTTGCTAATTTCGTTCGCTACCTCAGCAGAGTGGATTTTCAGCTTTCCCATAACCTCACCCTCTTCTTTTCATTATTATAGCATAGTAAAAGAATGTGAAAATTATTAAATTCGACAATGGGAATATTCAGTTCAAATGGCACAATCTCTAAGAAGCCAGTGACTTTAAAACGCCAATCAATCAGGTCAATAGAAATAGAACTTTCGATCTCGTTTGCTTTAATTACCATTTCCATAAGACCTTTTCCTCTCATCCTTTTTCTTACGAATGAGCGTTTTCTTCTTCTATTTTGAAGACTTCATGATCGATTGGAGCAGCTGATTACCATTATTTTATGTCTTTTTTTATTTTTTTCATGCTTTATTTTTCATTTTATTCTGAAAATAAAGCAACCCGTTTGTCCAATTTAAACATTAAGATGATTTTATCAACCTAACCAAATTTTGACAACATGTTTCAAAATAAAAAAACGTCTCAATGAAGAAACGTTTTTTCATGAAAAATAAACTAGCTAGCTCTATGCTCTAATCGCAAACGATCAGCTACCATGGCAATAAATTCTGAATTGGTTGGTTTCGCTTTTGACATGCTGACAGTATAACCAAAGAGTGAGGAAATGGAATCAATGTTCCCTCTGCTCCAAGCGACTTCAATGGCATGACGAATCGCCCGTTCCACCCTGCTGGCGGTCGTGTTAAATTTCTTTGCAATGTCTGGGTACAACACTTTAGTAATGCTTCCGAGAAGCTCAATGTCATTGTACACCATAGAAATCGCTTCTCTTAAGTATAAATACCCTTTAATATGAGCGGGCACGCCAATCTCATGAATAATGGTCGTAATGCTCGCATCTAAGTTTTTACGTTTCGGTTCAGGTTTGTTGCGAAGAACACTGTTTTGGATTGATGAAGAGCGATGGGTAACTTGTGTGCCGTTTCCACTGACTTGACGAATATGACCTACTAGGTTTTCCATATCAAATGGCTTTAAAATGAAATAAGATGCGCCCAAATCAACTGCTTTTTTCGTGACATCTTCTTGTCCAAAGGCTGTTAGCATAATCACACTTGGCTGTTTTGTCATTTCATCGTTTTCACGGAGGCGTTCTAGTACAGCAAGACCGTCTAAATGAGGCATAATAATATCTAAGAGGAGAACGTCGGGCTCTTTATCTTTAAATAATGTCAGGCATTCCTGACCATTATACGCCACGCCAAGTACTTCCATATCTTCCTGTCCCTCAATGTACTCTGTCAAAAGGCCAACAAGCTCTCGATTGTCATCAGCTACACACACTTTAATTTTCTCCACGTTCTTTCCTCCCCAATGTCGATTCCTTTAGTCTTTTGCATTTCTCTTCTGAGTGTTCAATTCGACAAAACCATGCTATCACCTTTAAAAAACTTTAATTTTCCGAATAATAGAGCATTATCTAGCTTTTTCTACGTTTTTCTTAACGAATCGACGATTATTGCAATTTGACAGCAAGCTTTTTTCCATTTTGTCGAAAAATCTCTTTTTCCTTATTTTATAACATGATGGAAGAGAAAGAAAGGGTAGAAAAAAACTGCCGGAAGATTCGCGGCAGTTTAAGATCAGCTTGCTTTTTTGTTTTTTTGATAAAGGTCGATTCCTGCTTCTGACAGCATCCATTCAATGTGTACGCCGTACCCGCTAGTCGGATCATTGACGAATACGTGTGTGACAGCTCCAATGACTTTGCCATTTTGGATGATGGGGCTTCCGCTCATTCCTTGGACGATTCCGCCCGTTTTGCTTAAGAGCCGCTCATCTGTTACCTTCAATACCATTCCTTTAGTTGCTGGGAATTTCTGCGGTGTTGTGCTGACGATTTTAATATCAAACTTCTCCACTTTATCATGATCCACAACGGTTAAAATTTCTGCTGGGCCTTCTTTTACTTCATTTGATAAAGCGACTGGAAGTGGTTTATCTGCTACATGATTTTCAAGCTTTTCGGTTAACGTACCAAAGATACCAAAAGGGCTGTTGCGGGAGATATCTCCTATTGTTTTTCTTTCGGAAGAAAATCTCGCCAATTTTTCTCCAGGATTGCCTCCTGTACCTTTTTCAATCGATGTCACTGTTGATCTGACAATTTCACCATTGTCGACAACAATTGGTTTTTTTGTATCCATGTCAGAAATCACATGCCCAAGGGCACCATATTTTTTAGATGAAGGTTCAAAAAAGGTCATCGTGCCGATTCCTGCTGCAGAATCACGAATGTAAAGACCAATTCGATAGATGCCTTCACTTGCATCTTTTGCGGGTGTTAATGTTGTTTGAAAGGTTTTATGATCTCTCTTTATGAGCAAACGAAGGGTTTCACCCGTTTTCCCTGCTTTCTGAATAAATGGGGTGAGGTCATTCATTTTCTCCATTTTTTGACCATTGATTTCAATGATCATATCCCCTGATTGAATGCCTGCGGCTTCACCTGGTGATTTTTTGCCGTCTGCTGTTGTGATTTGATGAAAACCTACAACGAGAACTCCTACAGAGTGGAGCTTGACGCCAATGGATTGTCCTCCAGGAACGACTTTTAATTCAGGGAGAACATCAACTTTTGTTTTCTTAATAGGAAATCCTTTAAAATCATAAACAATTTCGGCTTTTCCCGCCTTTTGTCCTGTAATATCCAGCTGATTCTCTTTCTCTGAAAGGCTAAAGGCTGGCGAAGAAGCATTGGCTGACGCTTCAATCGATGTGTCAATTGAGTGCTTCTGTTTTTCAAATACAGCAACATTTGTTGGAATGCTGATGTATTCCTTCACTATGCTCATAAACCCTGTACTTATTAAAGAAACAAGGAGAATCACACCAATGGCTTTTCTCATCTTTTCGGGCATTCATTTTTCACTCTCCTCGCTCCTTACCCACACCAGAACACTCATG
Source organism: Bacillus sp. AM 13(2015) (assembly GCF_001518755.1). Taxonomy (NCBI): domain Bacteria; kingdom Bacillati; phylum Bacillota; class Bacilli; order Caryophanales; family Bacillaceae; genus Bacillus; species Bacillus sp. AM 13(2015). The sequence continues at coordinate 13,304 of NZ_LKCP01000030.1, forward strand.
TTTTGGCTACATCTTTACTTTTGCCTTCTTCGAGAGGATTTATAACCGGCAGCTTTAGAAAATGATTGGATAAATTGATAAAAGAAAAAGACGATTTTATGGGTATATACGCCGTCTTTTACACAACATAAAAAAGGCAGCTGATGATTCAGCTACCCTGTTGTTTTGACATCATTTGCTTGGTGCAATAGTTCTTTTGCGTGCTGTTTTGTCAGCTCTGTGACTTCCACACCGGCAATCATCCGGCCAATTTCACTCACTTTTTCTTCATGACTTAATGGTTTGACACTCGTCAGTGTTCTGCCCGCTTTTGAGCGTTTCGAAATGAAGAGATGTGTGTCAGCCATTGCGGCTACTTGAGGCAGATGTGTAATGCAGAGCACTTGTGATCCAGATGCTACTTTGTAAATTTTTTCAGCAATGGCTTGTGCGACTCTGCCGCTGACGCCTGTATCAACTTCATCGAAGATAATGGATGTGACGTCTTGTTTGGCTGAGAAAATACTCTTCACAGCGAGCATGACACGTGAAATTTCTCCACCTGAGGCTACTTTCGATAAAGATTTCATCGGTTCGCCTGTATTTGTAGAAATGACAAATTGTGCTTGGTCGATTCCATTTTTCCCGAGCTGGACAGGTTTTCCGTCTAATAGCGGACAATCGGTGCTTCCAAAAGGCGCGTATCGAATAGAAAAAGCTGTGTCAAATGAAGACTTCTCCATATACAAATCCTTGAGCTCCGTTTGGATTTGCTTCGCTAGCTTTTTGGCCCATTTTTTACGCAGCTCCGAAACGTTAAGTGCTTCCAGCAGGGCATCACGGCTCATCGCATCCAGTTTATTCTTGAGCGTCTGCAGATGGCTGTCTCGATTTTGAATTTGATCTATTTCTTCTTCAATCTTCGCTGCATACTCCAAAATTTCCTCAACGGTTGAGCCGTATTTTCGTTTTAACTGCTTCATTTCATTCAGCCTGGATTCAATAAAATCAAGACGAGCCGGATCAAATTCTAATTGATCCAGCATGCTTCGCATTTGGAAAGTTGAATCCTCTAATAAGTAGTAGGAATTCGATACTTGTTCAGATAGCTTTTTCAAATCATCATTGATCTCAGACACTTGCTCAAGCTCGCTTGAGGACATGCCAACCCAATCTAGTCCTCCTTGCTCATTACGCAAAGCGTTATACGCGTTTTGGAGTGAGGAATAGATTTTCTCGTAGTTGCTGATTTGATGACGCTCTTCCTGAAGCCGCTCATCTTCTCCCGGCTCTAACTGCGCTGCCTCAATCTCCTCTAGCTGAAATTGCAGTAAATCTAAGCGGTGCACCATTTCCTGCTCATTCTCGGACAGCTGCCTGAGCTTTTGAGCCGTCTTCATATATTGATCATATGCTTCTTGATACTGCAAGAGAGCTGGTGCAATTTCTTCTGCTCCAAATTGATCGAGCAAATGCAGATGATTTTCATCTTCCATAAGCAGCTGGTTATCGTGCTGACCATGTATATCAAGCAAAAGCCGTCCTACTTCACGTAAAAGTGAGATGGTGACAAGCTTTCCATTAATCCGGCAAATGCTTTTCCCGCTGTTGTTAATATCACGGCGGAGGATCATCATTTCATCTGATGCGTCAATTCCTTGCTCTTCGCATAGAGCAAATACAGGATGATCGGCTGGTACAAGAAAAAGCCCTTCCAGCTCTGCTTTTTTTTCACCGTAGCGGACAAATTCAGAGGATCCTCTTCCTCCCACGAGAAGTGAGACAGCATCAATCATGATGGATTTTCCGGCACCTGTTTCCCCTGTTAGGACCGTGAGTCCTTTTTCAAATGAAACCGTTAACTCTTCAATGATTGCAAAGTTTTTAATGGTTAGTTCTGCTAACACTCATTTGACACCTCTTTTAGTAAACCTGATTCTTTATAGAAGCTCTAAAATTTTGCTCGAAACTGTCTCTGTATCATCTGGAGTGCGGCAAATGATTAAAATGGTATCATCTCCGCAAATCGTTCCCATAATTTCTTCCCAATCTAAATTATCCATTAAAGCACCGATCGCCTGAGCATTACCCGGCATTGTTTTCAGAACAATTAAATGACTGGCAGCATCCATTTTAATAAATGCATCCATTAGGGATCGTTTCAGCTTTGACAGCGGGTTAAACCGCTGATCCGCAGGAAGACTGTATTTATATGTTCCATTATTCGTCGGAACTTTCACTAAATGTAATTCTTTAATATCTCTAGAAACGGTCGCTTGTGTGATATTATATCCATCGGCTTTCAAAATATCGACCAATTCATCTTGTGTTTCGATCTCTTGGCTTGCAATGATTTCTCTAATTTTAATATGCCTTTGACCTTTATTCATATTTGACCCCCCTAGGCGTTTTATTCTCAGTTTGTCTTTACGTTCTATGTTATATGATGCACACTTCAAAAAACAAGCATTACGTGAGATCCAGCCGATTCTCGTCTTTTGACCATGTAAAAAGGAATAATAGCGAGTTATTATTCCTTTCAGCGTGTAGACAAACCCTCGCATTCGGTGTCAGTCCTGCGCGCTGGTGCTCACGAATGTCAAATTCGCTCCGCTCCAGTGCTCGAACTTCCTAGACTTCAAAGGTTTTCTATCACGCTGAAAAGAAGACAAAGGGCTAAAATAAAGATCATTTTAACCCTTTGTCAACAATCTGAAAAGGAATAATAGCGAGCTATTATTCCTTTTGTATCAATCATCTCATGTGTCAGCCGGCTCAGGGCTGCTTTTCTTTTCTTTCAATACAGAATGGGCTTCCTTCACGACCTTCTCAAGTTCTGAAACCGGAAGCGCCGTATTCTCCTCTTGATCAGGATGAAGCACTAAATGAAGCAGAAATTCAATATTTCCGTCTCCACCAGTGATAGGCGAAAATGAAACATCGTTTACATCATAGCCTTCTTTAGCAGCAAATTGATTCATTTCTTCTAGTACACCGAGGTGGACAGACGGCTCGCGCACGATGCCTTTTTTCCCAACAAGCTCTCTGCCCGCTTCAAATTGAGGCTTGACGAGTGCAATACAGTCACCACCCGGAACAAGAATATGCTTTAAAGCTGGCAGAATGAGTTTAAGTGAAATAAAAGATACATCAATTGAAGCCACTTCTGGCAATCCTTCAGTAAAATCAGCTGGGACGGAATGGCGGAAATTGGTGCGCTCCATGACGATCACCCTGTCATCCTGCCTTAATTTCCACGCAAGCTGATTGTAGCCAACATCTACAGCATATGATTTGACCGCTCCATTTTGAAGAGCACAATCCGTAAATCCGCCTGTAGATGAGCCAATATCAATCAGCAATTTCCCTTCAACTGTCAGGTCAAATTCTTTGAGCGCTTTTTCGAGCTTTAACCCGCCTCGGCTTACGTATTTGAGAGGATTCCCCTTCACTGTGAGCGGAGTATCACGAGCAATTTTCTCTCCTGGTTTATCCAAACGGTTTTCATTTGAGTAAACGATTCCTGCCATGATGGCACGCTTTGCTTTCTCTCTTGTTTCCATTAGTCCTTGTTCGACTAATAAAACGTCAAGTCGTTCTTTCTTTGATGTCATGATCCAATTCCTTTTCTTGGTGCTGCGGGAAGCAGGCCACGTAAAGTCTCAGCAACCTGTGCTTTCGTCAGACCAATTTCTTCAAGCAGGGCATCAACACTTCCATGCTCAATAAATTGATCTGGGATACCCATCCGTTCTACTTTGATATGTGATGCTTTCTTGTCGTGTACATATTCTAATACACTGCTGCCAAACCCGCCTTGGAGCACAGCTTCTTCAATCGTTAAAATCGGAATCCCTTCAGAAAGAATGTCATTTAGCATCGCTTCATCAAGCGGCTTAATAAACCGAGCGTTGACGACACGAATTGATTTTCCTTCTTTTTGAAGTTCCTCAGCTGCTTGCAGTGCCATTTTAATCGTCGTTCCGAATGTTAAGATGACGGCATCCTTCCCTGGACGAAGAACCTCCCAAGACCCAATCGGAATGGTTTTCAGCTGTTCATCCATTTTCACGCCCAACCCATTTCCACGCGGGAAACGCATGGCAATAGGACCGTCATCATACTGAATGGCTGTATTGACCATGTGCTGACCTTCATTTTCATCCTTCGGCATCATGAGCACCATATTCGGCATATGACGCATGAAGGCAATATCAAACACACCTTGATGCGTTTCTCCATCTGCACCAACAAGACCCGCACGGTCAATCCCGATAAATACATTGAGGTTCTGGCGGCAAATATCATGCAGCACTTGATCATAGGCTCTTTGCAGGAACGTAGAATAAATCGCTAAAAATGGCTTCATATCCTGCGTCGCAAGCCCAGCTGCCATTGTGGCTGCATGCTGCTCAGCAATTCCTACATCAAACATTCGCTCTGGAAATTCCTTTGCAAAGCCTTCAAGTTTTGAGCCAACAGGCATCGCAGGCGTGATGGCCACAATTCGCTCATCTTTACGCGCAAGCTTTCTGACTGTTTCACTGACAAGACCACTCCATGACGGGGCAGCTGCTGCTGGTTTTACAAAGTCACCTGTATCAATTTTGTATGGACCTGTACCATGCCAAGTCCCAATTTTATCGGATTCTGCCGGCTGATAGCCTTTTCCTTTTTTCGTGATGACATGTAGCAAGACAGGACCTTTTGTTTTCTTTGCATATTCAAGGTTTTCAAAAAGATCTTCATAAGAATGTCCATCGACAGGACCTAAGTAAGTGAATCCCATTTCCTCAAAGAACATGCCAGACACAAGTAAATACTTGAGGCTGTCTTTAATACGCTCTGCTGTGGCAGCAAGCTTTCCGCCTACAGCTGGGATCCGCTTGAATAAATATTCGAGCTCGTCCTTTACCCATTGGTATTTGCCTGCTGTGCGCAGTCTGCCAAGCATTGTGTGAATCGCGCCGACGTTTGGTGCAATACTCATTTCATTATCGTTTAAGATGACGATCATATCTTTCTTTTCATCACCGATATGATTCAGAGCTTCCAGCGCCATACCTCCGGTTAATGCACCATCTCCGATAATCGGCAGGATATATTCATCTGTTCCTTTAATATCACGCGCCGCCGCCATACCCATCGCGCCAGATAATGACGTTGAGCTGTGACCTGTTTCCCATACATCATGCTCGCTTTCGTTTCGTTTAGGAAATCCGCAAAGTCCTTTATATTGACGAAGCGTATCAAACTCCGCCCCTCTCCCAGTTAACAGCTTGTGAACATAAGACTGATGTCCAACATCCCAAAGGAATTTGTCTTTCGGGCTGTCAAATACTTTATGAAGGGCAACCGTAAGTTCAACGACACCCAGGTTCGGACCGATATGCCCTCCAGAGTTAGCCAAGGACTCAATTAAAAACATGCGAATGTCAGCACTAAGCTCCTCTAATTCTGCTATTGACATTCCTTTTAGAAACGTTGGATTTTTTATTGATAAAAGATCCAATCAGGATCAACTCGCTTTCAACAAAATTTCTATCTACATATATAATGCCTTATTCCTATGAAAACCAAGCGGGAATAAGAGTTGTCTCATCATGATAAACTGTTTACAGTTTACCACAATTGCTCGAAGACCCTCAAATCTAGGCTGTTTTTAATGATCTCTTGAGGCGATCAGATCACATAACTCATGCAGCAATTGCTGCTCTATTTCAAGATTTGAGACAATTTCTTTTGCACGTGTGATGTGCTCGTGCAGTTTTTCTTTTGCTCCTGAAAGCGTTAATAAAGAAGGATATGTCGACTTTTCATTCGCTGTATCAGAGCCGACCCGTTTTCCTATTTTTTCTTCGCTTCCTTCGAGATCTAAAATGTCATCACGGATTTGAAAAGCAATACCGATATGATAGCTGAATTCTCTTAGTTTTTCGATTTCGTCATCTGATGCACCTGCCAGCATGGCACCTGCTGTGACGCTGAATGTGAGAAGCTTTCCTGTTTTCCGGGCGTGAATGGATTCTAGTTCTGCAAGCGGGACTTGTTTTTGCTCTGCTTCCATGTCATCAAATTGCCCGCCAACCATGCCTAGCGCACCTGCTGACTTCACAAGTTCATCTACGATTTTGAGTTTTTGGTCAGGAGAGACGCTGCTAGATAGCTGAGATGTAATCAGACGGAAGCTTTCTGTTAAAAGAGCATCGCCAGCGAGAACCGCTGTTGCTTCCCCGTATACTTTATGGTTGGTCGGCTTTCCTCTGCGAAGGTCATCATCGTCCATGCAAGGAAGGTCGTCGTGTATCAATGAATACGTATGAATCATCTCTACAGCACAGCCAACCGGTATGCCATCTTCTTCTTTTTTGCCGTAGGCATGTAATAAAGCAAGAACGAGAACAGGACGAAGTCTTTTCCCTCCAGCTTTAAGAGAGTAAAGCATCGAAGATTTGAGGTCTTCTGGAATCTTCAATTCCTGAACATATGTAAATAAATAATCTTCAATGGCCTGTTTTCGTGTTGTTAAAAAATCCTGCAAATTACTTGTCACCAGCATCTGCCTCCTTCACTGAGAAAGGAGCCAGCTCACCGTCCTCTTTTAAAATGAAATCCATCTGCTTTTCAACGTGCTGTAATTTTTCATGACAAAGCTTTGAAAGTGTCATGCCTTCTTGGAAATAATGAATGGCTTGCTCAAGTGGTACATCTCCTTCTTCGAGCTTCCCAACGATCTCCTCAAGACCTTTCATCGCTTCTTCAAATGTCATTTGTTCTTCTTTTTGTTTATTTGATTCTGTCATGATGATTGCCCCTCCTTCTCAATAACCTCACAAATCAGACGTCCATCCTTCATGGTGATAGCCAGCTGATCCTTCGTATCGACTTGGTTCACACTTTTAATCAGTTCATCGTCTTTATAGGCTAAACTGTAGCCTCTTTCCATCACTTGAAGTGGATTTAATGCATTTAGTTTACCAAGAACAGATTGGAACTGCGAATGAATTGTTTTCATTTGCACATTCATGCTTCGGATGAGCTGTTCTGTTTCATTGGCATAGCGTTTTTTCGCTTGAAGCAGCTGCTCTTTTGGATGAAGCGGCTTCAACCTGTATGTCTGGCGGTCTAGTTGACTGCGTTTTTGTTCAATTTGTCTCGTCAGCTGTTTTTGAAAACGGTCAAAGACCAAATCGAATTGCTGCTCTTTTTGCTCCTGCAATCGTTTTGGAAAACGGAAAGCATAAGAGGATTGCAGCGCCACAAGACGGTCTTTCGCTTGTGATGTTCGATTCTTCACGGCCCTTGTCAGCCGAATGTCGATGGATTTGATTCGTTCTATTAAATCGGCTGTGCTTGGAACAGCGAGCTCGGCTGCTCCTGTTGGTGTGGGTGCTCTCATGTCTGCAGTAAAATCACTGATTGTAAAGTCCGTTTCGTGCCCTACTGCAGAAATGATTGGAATGTCTGATGCGAAGATTGCTCTTGCGACAGCTTCTTCATTAAAGGCCCAAAGTTCTTCGATCGAACCGCCTCCTCTTCCGACAATCAAGACATCACAGAGCTGTTTTTCATTTGCTTCCTTGATCCTCTCTACGATTGAACGAGTGGCATTTTCACCTTGGACAAGCGCCGGAAGCACAATGATTTTCGCCTGCTGATAGCGCCGGTTAATCGTTGTAATGACATCCCGGACAGCCGCTCCTGTTGGGGATGTAATGACACCAACAACCTCTGGATATTCAGGAATTGGTTTTTTATAGCGCGCATCAAATAAGCCTTCACTTGCCAGCTTTTTCTTCAGCTCTTCATAAGCGAGATGAAGAGCACCAACACCATCAGGCTGCATTTCTTTTGCATATAATTGATAGTTGCCGCTTGGTTCATATACTTGAATCCCGCCGCGTACAAACACTTTCATTCCGCTTTTTGGTGAAAAAGGCAGCTTTGCTGCGGAACGCTGGAACATGACAGCTTGCATGCGTGCGTTTTCGTCTTTTAAGGTGAAGTACACATGACCTCTTGAATGAATCTTCACATTGGATAACTCACCTTTGATCCAAATATCTTCTAAATGCGGATCAACATCAAATTTTCTTTTTATGTATTTTGTAAGGGCTGTGACCGTCACAAAGGCTTTTTCACTCATGACGTATTCCTCCTCTTCAAAAACGCACATTCATCCACCGGCATCATGCAGGTGGATGAATGGATAAGCTTATGCTAATGTACGTTTTGCTGATTTAACCGTATTGTGTGCAAGCATCGTAATCGTCATTGGACCGACTCCGCCAGGGACTGGTGTGATGTAAGAAGCTTTTTCTTTTGCTCCTTCAAAATCAACATCCCCAACAAGCTTCCCAGTATCCAAACGATTGACTCCTACATCGATGACAATTGCGCCTTCTTTGATTTGGTCAGCTTTAATAAAGTTTGCTCGACCGACGGCAACAACTAAAATGTCCGCTTTTAACGTGTGTTCTGAAATATTTGCCGTTCTTGAATGGCAGTAAGTAACCGTTGCGTTTTCATTTAACAGCAATTGTCCAACTGGTTTGCCGACAATATTGCTGCGCCCCACAACAACCACTTCTTTTCCAGAAAGATCGACACCCGTTTTGTTCAATAATTCAACAATACCTGCTGGTGTACAAGGAAGGAATGTATCTTCCCCAAGCAGCATTTTCCCGATATTTAATGGATGGAAACCATCTACATCTTTCTCAGGTGAAATACGTTCAATAACGGCTTTTTCAGAAATGTGTTTAGGCAGTGGAAGTTGAACAAGAATCCCGTGGAATTGATCGTTCGCATTGTACTGATCAATCAGCTGAAGCAATTCTTCTTCTGTTAAAGAAGCATCTAAATGATCAAGCTGGAAATGCATGCCCATTGCTTCTGCTGCTTTTTTCTTCCCGCGTACGTAAGAAAGTGAAGCCGGATCATCACCGATTAGAATAACGGCAAGACCAGGTGTGACTCCTTTTTGTTTTAGCTCTTCTACTTCTTTTGCTAATTGTTCACGCTTTTCTTTTGCTGTTTCTTTCCCATCGATGATTGTTGCTGTCATGTCGAATCCTCCTATTGCTGCTTTAGGTCGTTTTTAATGTTCGAAAGTACACCATTTACAAATTTCGGTGCTTTATCATCGCCGAATAATTTGGCAAGTTCAATCGCTTCATTCATTGAGACACTAACTGGGATGTCTTCTTGATACACCATCTCGTACACAGACAGCCTTAAAATGGCTCTGTCTACGTTTGCAATACGATCGAGTTTCCAATTCACTAGATGCTGTGAGATCATGTCATCAAGCTTGTCCTTTTGTTCAAGCACACCGAAAACCAGTTCCTCGAAAAAAGGATCTGATTCTTGTTCATCCAGCGCATGTGTAATGGCCTCTTTCGGATCAATATTGCTCACATCAATTTGAAATAATGTTTGTAACGCCTTTTCTCTTGCAGTTCTTCTTTTCATTATTTACTCCTTTAACCACTTTATCCGCTTGTCGTTAAGCCATACAGAGATCATAACATATTTTGACCGTGGTCGCACCAAGATCCATGCGAGCTGTGACGAAAAACGAATCAATCAACACGTGACGTTATCAATATTCGGAAATCACCCAAAAATGGGCTTTAAAAAACCAAAGAGGCAATGCCTCCTTGGTTTCACTTGAACCCTTCTTTACATTTCTTGATCTACTTCAGCATCAGGTGCTTTTGTATCAAATTGAATGCCAACGACATGAATGTTAATTTCATTAATCGTTAAGGCAGTCATGTTTAAAAGGGTTTGACGGATATTTTCTTGTACAGCAGTGGATACCTTTGGAATGGATAGGCCAAATTCAACCACACAATACACATCGATTGTGATGCCTTCATCAGAGACATCTACTTTTACACCTTTACGGTGATTTTTCTTACCAAAGCGTTCTGCTACATCAGCAGCGAAATTGCCGCGCATTTCGGCAATGCCTTCGACTTCTGAAGCGGCGATCCCAGCAATGACTTCAATCACTTCTGGTGCAATTTGCACTTTTCCCAATTGATCTTCATCAAGGTTCATTTCAAGCAAATTGTTTTCTGACACGATCATTCACCTCCGAAAGCTGTGATTATTTCATGATTTGGTATGTTTCTAAAAACTTCGTATTAAAATTACCACTCACAAATGTTTCATGCTCGAGCAATCTAAGGTGGAATGGAATCGTTGTGTAGACTCCTTCAATGACGAATTCTTGAAGCGCACGTTTCATTTTCGCAATCGCTTCTTCTCTCGTCTTACCATATGTGATCACTTTTGCAATCATGCTGTCATAATATGGCGGAATCACATAGCCCGGATAAGCGGCAGAATCAACACGTACTCCTAAACCGCCTGGCGGAAGATACATTTTAATTTCACCAGCTGAAGGCATGAAGTTTTTCTCTGGGTTCTCTGCATTGATACGGCATTCGATCGCCCAGCCTTCATATACGACATCCTCTTGTGTAAGAGAAAGCTTCTCACCTGATGCAACCTTGATCTGTTCTTTGATCAAGTCTACACCTGTGACCATTTCTGTCACAGGATGCTCTACTTGAATACGAGTATTCATTTCCATGAAGTAGAACTTCTCTTCATTATAATCATAAATGAATTCAACTGTTCCAGCACCTGTATATTCAACAGCTTCTGCTGCTTTTACGGCTGCTTCACCCATTTGCTCACGGATGTCTGCATTCAGTGCTGGTGATGGCGTTTCTTCAAGAAGCTTTTGCATTCTTCTTTGGATCGAGCAGTCACGCTCTCCTAAATGAATCGTATTGCCATGCTGATCTGCAAGCACTTGGATTTCCACATGTCTAAAGTCTTCAATGAACTTTTCTAAATAGACACCAGGGTTCCCAAAGTTTTGCGCCGCTTCCTGCTGCGTGATGGTGACTCCGTTAATAAGCTCTTCTTCTGTACGAGCCACACGGATTCCTTTACCGCCTCCGCCTGCAGTTGCTTTAATAATGACAGGATACCCAATACTAGCTGCTGTTGAAACAGCATCATCAAGATCTTTTACAATTCCTTGAGAACCAGGAACGATCGGGACGCCTGCACTCTTCATTGTTTCTCGCGCGACATCTTTTGTTCCCATTTTGGAAATCGCTGACGCGGTTGGTCCAACAAAGATTACATTACATTCCTCGCAAAGCTCTGCAAAGTCTGCATTTTCTGCTAAAAAGCCGTATCCTGGATGGATGGCATCTGTTCCTGTTAATTTTGCTACGCTGACGATATTCGTGACATTTAAATAACTATCTTTAGAAGCAGTTGGTCCGATGCAATATGCTTCATCAGCCATTTGTACATGCAGCGCATCGCGATCCGCTTCAGAAAATACCGCAACAGTTTCAATTCCAAGCTCTTTACAAGCGCGGATAATTCTAACTGCGATTTCTCCTCTGTTTGCAATTAATAGCTTTTTAATCATGATCGTACTCCTTACTCTGCTTTCACTAGAAAGAGGGGTTGTCCGAATTCTACAAGCTGACCGTTTTCAGCTAATACTTCGACGATTTCACCTTTTACTTCTGCTTCGATTTCATTAAACAGTTTCATCGCTTCAACGATACATACAACTGAATTTTCCTTCACCTTAGAACCTGTTGTCACGTATGGATCTGCTTCTGGTGAAGAGGAAGCATAAAATGTGCCAACCATTGGGGATGTGATTTTATGCAGATTTTCAGACGCAGTTGCCTCTTGTGCAGGGGCTTCAGTCTGAGCTGGAGCTTGTGCTGTAGGAGCTTGTTGAGCTGGAGCTGCTTGGACAGGAGCCACTGGTGCTTGTGCCGCAACTTGCTGAACGACTTCTTTATTTTTCTTCAGTTTGATTTTCGCACCTTCGTTTTCGTACGTAAATTCGTCGATTGTAGAGTCGTCAATTAATTTAATCAGTTCATGAATTTCTTCAATTTTTAACATGGATTTGCACCCCTATGTATGGATTTATCTTTTAATTATAGGCTAGTACTAAAAGTACGTACTATACACATCTTACAGGAGGATTTCAATGAATTCAACTACTATTGTGGCGAAGCGTCTCGCGAAAGCACCTTGGAAGGGGCGTCAAGCCGCATCAAAAAACGCCCTTTTCAGCAAAGGGCGCCAGTTCATTTTTTATTGATTAGTGGGCTCAAAAGTGACAGCTACGTTATCAAGACCTCTCATTTCTTTTGTTACCATATCAATAATATCGGCCGCTTGAGACTTTGATTTTTTATCAGAACGAACCGTGATGCTCACTTTATCTCCTTCAGCACTTACGAGCGCATCTTTATAGCCTTTTGTTTTGATCAAGGTCTCGAGCTGACGCTCAGTTCCTTCTGCTTCACTAAGCGCTGTCATTTGATCGTATGCTTCACTTTTTTCTTGCGCTGTTGCATCGTCACTGGAGACGATTTCGTTGTATTCTTCGCGCTGCTTGCTTCGTTTATCTTCCAGCTCTAGTCTGTATGTTGTAAAAAGCTCATCGTCTGTTTGCTCTGACACAGCCTTTCCTTCTTCACCGCTTGTTTCGATATCCTCTTGTTTGCCGTTTGTTTCTTTGTCAGTGGATTTCTTATCAGCGCCTTTTTCCATTCCTTTGTCCGTTCCTTTTTCTGTTTCAACCTTTTTCTCTTCAGTCCCTTTAGATTTCGTATCTTCTACTGTCACTGCATTTTCACCCTGTGGAGACATGATATAGTACACACTTAATACGACAACTAAACTTAGCATCGTTAATAGCCAAACCGTTTGTTTTTTTAACATCATTCCGAATCCTCCTTGATTTTTTTAGGGGCAACAGCCACTCTATGGCTCGGTACATCAAGCACTCGTGTAACCGCTTCAATGATGGTTTTCTTTATTTGAACGTTGTCTACTCCTTGAGCAACAACGAGGACACCTCGAATTTCTGGTTTTTTCGTTTGCACAACGACTGGTGTTTCTTCATTGCCATTTTTGATGATGACGACTTCTTCTTCTTTTGTTTGATCGGTGACACTTCGTACGCCGCCTTCTTTATCTGTTTCCTCGGTCGTTGTACTTTTATTGGATTTGTTTTTTTCAAACACTTTTAAAGACGTTGCATCTACATTGACCACGATGGATACATCCTCAACGCCGATGATGGTCTCTAAAATTTCTTTCAGCTGGTTTTCGTATTCTTGCTCCACGTCCTCAATTGAATTCTTTGGTTTACCTGAGGATGCCGGTTTGAATACTTCCTGCTCTTCTGAGGATGTTTTTTTAGCAGCAGGAACCGCAGCTTGTTGTTTGCTTGATGGCGGTGACAAGATCTGACTGACTAACATGAAAGATACGCCGATAATGAATACAAGCAGCAAGTAATGGTGCTTCGTTAATTTGGGTTTCCCTTCACCTTTTTCAGGCGGCTGGAAGAATGATTTCAGCTTTTGTTTCCAGTCCTTGTTATTCATGATCTGCTGCGTCACCTCCCTCAATGTTCAGCGCGATGTGCTCAGGACTCGTATTCCAAACATCAGCCAGCGTCTCTTTTACCCTCGTGATCTCTTTGCTAGAAGATTCAGCGCTTTCCTCCTTTTGCCTGGAGAGATCAATGTCCACCTTTGCCACCGTTTCTACAGCATCACCTGTGAGCGGGGAAAGAACTGCTTTGATGCGAAATTGATCCGCCTCCATATTCTGATCCAGATGCTCCTCATCAGCCAGCACTTCTACGTGTTTCATTTCATAGCTCTCCTTCTCCAGTGGCTCCTTTGCGCTTTTTTCTAGTTGGACAGCCATTTGCTTTAAAATATATGCACGCTGAGAGGCTTGTATTTCTTTTTTTTCTAAATTCATCTGATTTTTTATTTCTTCTGACTGCGCTTCTTCCTTCCCTTTCATCAATTCTGAAAAAATTTGGTCAGGATCTGCTCGAAATAAAGCAAAAATCGGATTGAGCATTACGACGATGAGCAGTAGACTGACGACCATTTTTGCATACTTTTGCATGCTCGAATTGGGAAGCAGAAGATCAATGACAATCGCAAATAAGATAAAGAGAATAATACTTGTGATCCATTCCGTGAGAAAGCTCAAAAGGTGTCCCCTCCTTACTTCATCATCATGGTCAGGTTACCCGCAGTGATGATGACGGTAATGCTTAAAAAGAACATGAGCGACACAACTGCAAGTGCGGCAAATATATACAGCACACTTTTTGAAATGACATCAAGACAGCTGATGATGGGTCCGCCCCCTAACGGCTGAAGGATCGCGGCAGCAAGCTTATATATAAGGGCTAACGAAAGTACTTTAATCGCCGGGAAGGCGGCAATTGAAATCAAAATGGCGACCCCAACTAGTCCAACTGTATTTTTAAGTAAAACAGAGGCGCTGATCACGGTATCCGTCGCATCTGTAAACATTCTGCCTAGAACAGGGATGAAGTTACCGGTAATGAATTTGGCTGTACGAAGAGCGATTCCATCAGTAACCGCCGCAGATGCACCCTGAACGGAAATGACGCCGAGAAAAACGGTCAAAAAAACGGCAAGCCCGCCAATTGCCACATTTCTTAACAGCTGCGCAAGCTGGGTGACCTTGTATTGTTCGGTCAGCGTACTGACAATGCTCAATATCGCTGATAAAAAGATGAGCGGAAGAACGACATATTGAATGAAAACACCGCTAGTGTTCATTAAAAATAAAATAACAGGATGAAAGAATCCGGCTGAGACAAGCCCGCCTGATGAAGCAATAAGCGCTAGTAAAAGAGGAATAAGAGCAAGAATAAAACTGGTCATCGTTTGAATAGCTTCTGTGGCATAGGAAATCGCCACATGAAAGCTGTTGAGTGCAATAATAATCAGCACCATATAAACAAGAGCATATGCGACTTTGCTGACAGTGCTTTGTTCAAAGGCATTTTGCAAAAGCTGCAAAAGCGAACAAAAGATGGTGAGTAAAATGAGAGTACCTAGGAGCTTTCCGTTTGCAATGACCTCGTGAAATAGATAATGTACAAAGGCTTTCAGCCATGTTTCGGGAGACAGCTCTTTATCGCCGTCAATCATTTCCTTCACTGTGCCCTTTTGGCTTTCTGGCAAAAAGCCGCCATACTCGTCCAA
This sequence comes from Bacillus sp. AM 13(2015), assembly GCF_001518755.1. Classification (NCBI taxonomy): domain Bacteria; kingdom Bacillati; phylum Bacillota; class Bacilli; order Caryophanales; family Bacillaceae; genus Bacillus; species Bacillus sp. AM 13(2015). The sequence goes on from NZ_LKCP01000030.1 coordinate 28,399, forward strand.
AATGGTTTCCCAAAAGTCACTGATGGAATGAAGCTCAAGTGCATCAGCCTGTCCATTCGCCACTTCCTCTGCTGCTGGCTGTTCATTAGATAAAGGTTCTTTTTCTTCTGCACCTGCATGCGGAGCAAACAGCCAAAAGAAAAGCATTAATCCCATTACAGCGGTCACCCGTTTCATTGTCGTCACCTCTTTTCATTTACGTCATGGACGGGATCATCCCTAAGATCGTCTCAATGATGACTGTTAAAATCGGGACTGCCATAACCAAGATGAGAATCTTACCGCCTAGCTCTATTTTTGATGCAATGGCGCCCTGTCCAGCATCTTTTGTCAGCTGAGCGCCAAATTCTGCAATATAGGCAATGCCGATGATCTTCAATATGGTTTCAACATACTTCATATTGACGCCAGCACTTGCTGCAATTTTTTCAATCATTGAGATAATGGCATAGATTTGATCAATTAAATAAAGGAAAATCACACATCCAGTAAAAACGACAAGCATAAAGGCGAAGGTTGGCTTTTGTTCTTTGACGATTAATGCTAAAAAAGTAGCGATTAAACCAAGTCCAACAATTTGTATGATTTCGATTTGTAAGCCCTCCCCTATCCTTGAAATAGAAATACGGCTTTAATCTTTTTAAACAAATCATCTACAATGGTTGCCACCATAAACAAGATGTAGATAAACCCAAGCAGCGTCACCCACTGAGCGTACTCTTTCTTCCCCATTTGGTCTAAAATCGTATGGAGAAAGGCCACGACGATGCCTACTCCGGCAATTTGAAAAATGACGTTTACATCAACGCCCATGCTCTCGACTCCCTTCCTCTCACATCAATAAAAGAATCAGTAACAATCCGCTTAAAAATCCAAGGCTTCTGACCATTTTTTCATTTTTCTCTTGGGCGATTTCTGCTTCTTTCTCCTCTGATTCCAAATGGCCTAAAGCAAGCTTGATGTACTTTTGCTGAGAAGTGACATCATGCTGGCCAAGAGTTTCCCCAAAGTGCTTCAGCGCCTCATATTCGCCTTTTTTCAATACAGTCTTTTTCCAAACATCTTCAAGACTTTCGTTCCATGCATGACGTGCAGAAAAAGTCCCCACTTTCAGCTTTTCTGCAAATTGTTCAAACAGCTGATTCACTGGAGGACCTACCTGCGCTGCAATTTGCTCTGCAGCCCGCGCTAAAGGGGTTTGGCCATACATAATTTCAGCTTCAAGAGACTGGAGAGCAAAGCGCAGCTGCCGAATTTGTTTAGGTCTGTCGCTGTATCGTTTGGCAAACTCGAATCCTCCCCAAGTCGTGGCCGCGACAATGAAAATAGCGCCAATGAGCTTTAACATACGTCCACTCCCCGCCTCCATTTCATCTCTTGGCCGTCCCCGCCGTAAATCCGCCCGATCGTACCTGGTCCATTGTTTCGATTTAATTCAACATATCGTTCAAACACACGAAGCTCCCATAACGGCTTAAATGAAGGACGTTTATAAACATCTTCAAGTGAATAGCCATGAGCTGAGACGATGATGTTGACTCCAGCATGAATCGCTTCTAAAAGTGCCTCGACATCCTCACTTTTTCCGATTTCATCGACAATCATGACCTCTGGGCTCATAGACCGAATCATCATCATCAACCCTTCAGCCTTTGGACACGCATCGAGGACATCAATCCGGTGGCCAAAATGGTGCTGCGGCACCCCTCTGATACAACCGGCAATTTCAGAACGCTCATCAATAATGCCTGTTTTTCTAGGAGGAATTGTCTTTGTGCCTGTACTAGCAAGACGTGCTATATCCCGGAGCAATGTGGTTTTCCCCGTTTGCGGGGGACCGATGATCAGTGTATTGTGCCAATGCTCTTTATATAAATAAGGAAGAAAGGGAAGCGCAATCCCGATTTTTTCTTTCGAAATGCGGATATTAAATGAAGAGATATCTCTTAGCCCTTTGACAAATCCGTTTTCAACGATCACCTTTCCTGCAAGTCCTACCCGGTGTCCGCCAGATATGGTGATATAGCCCTGTTTTAGCTCTTCCTCAAGTGTGTACATGCTGTAATTGCTCAGCCTGCCTAATAGCTGAGACGCATCTTCCCAGGTGGTGTGATAAGAAAGGAAACGTGGTTTTCCTCCTTGCATCAGTTCAATAGGACGATCCGTGCGAATGCGGATTTCTTCTATTTGCGCCCATTCTGCCTCTTTCAGCAGTCTGAGTTCTTGTCCAATCGAGTGCGGGAGAATATCCAACAAACTCCGCAACGAATTCCCCTCCTTTTTTTCTTCTCTAAAATGTATGATGTGAGCCGTTAATTATGCCAAGCCGTTTCACTTATAGATCCCAACAAGAATAAACACGACACCAATGAAAATGAACACGAGCTTTGCATAGGATAACTGCCCTGCAATTTGATAGATTCCAATCGTCATCGTGATAATAAAAATGAGCGGTCCGATGATCGCCAATATACTATTGATGACCACTGCTTTCCGTACATCATTTGTGATTAAAATGAGGATGGCTGCCGTCAGTTCAATGGCGGCGGATAAGAACCTCATGCCTGCCATTGCAGCGACCGACGGGTGTATGCCTGGGAGCAATTGTTTCATATAGAACCTCCAGCTTTTTTTACACTATATGCTTGACCAGCTGGAAGTAGTCTTGTTTTTCAGGAAGGAAGAGAGATGAATGAGAGAATTGAGAGAAGGCCAGTCTTGAGGAGTCATTTTTCAATAAAAAAAGGCTGTAAACACGAGGTTTACAGCCTTTTTTCGTTCATTACGCTCTTGAAACGTATGAGCCGTCTGATGTATTAATCACTAGTTTATCTCCTTGGTTCACAAAGAAAGGAACGTTGACGATTAAACCAGTTTCAGTTTTTGCCGGTTTTGAACCGCCTGATGTTGTGTCACCTTTAATACCAGGCTCTGTTTCTACTACTTCTAGTTCTACTGTGTTTGGAAGTTCTACTCCAAGTGTTTCAGCACCGTACATCACGATTTGAACAGACATATTTTCAAGCAAATATTTCAGCTCATCTTTAATTTGTGCTTCACTTAGTTCAAGCTGCTCATAAGAACTTGTATCCATGAAGACATGCTGATCGCCATTAGCATACAAGTATTGCATTGTTTTTGTTTCGATTTGAGCTTTCGCTACTTTTTCGCCTGCGCGGAATGTTTTTTCTTGAATGGCACCAGTACGCAGGTTACGCAGTTTCGAACGAACAAACGCTGCGCCTTTCCCTGGTTTTACGTGCTGGAAATCCACTACTCGCCAAATACCGCCGTCCACTTCAATTGTCAGGCCAGTACGAAAATCGTTTACTGAAATCATTTTGTCATCCTCCTACATTTCACCATCATAATATGATAAGTTCTTTCGGTGAGTGGGTCAATCGTTTATTGCCGTCAGCTGTCAGGACAATATCATCCTCAATTCTCACGCCGCCGACATCTGGCAAGTAAATCCCCGGCTCAACTGTGACGACCATTCCCTCTTCTAAAACGACCTCTGATCGTGAGGAAAGGCCTGGCGCTTCATGTACTTCCATACCTAGGCCGTGCCCGGTTGAATGCCCGAAGTATTGACCATAGCCGTACTTTTCAATGATGTCTCGTGTGATGCGATCAGCTTCTTTTCCTGTTAAGCCTGGCTTGATTCTATCCACACCAGCGTTTTCTGCTTCTAATACGATATGATAAATTTCCTTTAGCTTGTCGCTTGGTGTTCCGACAGCAATCGTTCTTGTCATATCAGAACAATAGCCTTTATAGTAAGCACCGAAATCGAGTGTCACTAAATCACCAGATTCAATTACCTTTTCACTCGCTCTTCCGTGCGGCAGGCTTGAACGAACACCAGAGGCAACAATCATATCGAATGAAGATCCTTCGGCACCTTCTTTTCTCATGAAAAATTCAAGCTCGTTCATGACAGCAATTTCCGTCAGGCCCGGCTTGATGTAAGTGAGAATATGATCAAAGGCGTGATCTGCAATCTTCGCAGCTTCCTCTAATATCTTAATCTCTTCACTAGACTTAATCAAGCGCAACTTTTCAACTGATTCAGAGACTGGAACAAGCTCTATATCACCTGCTTTGGCTGCGTACTGCTGATATGTGGCAAATGTCATATGGTTTTGTTCAAACCCAAGGCGTTTTACTCCAAATTCCTTCGCCGTTTGGGCAGCCGTTTCCACAATGTTTCCTTTGTGTTCAATGATGTCATAACCTTTGACTTGGTCCTTCGCTTGCTCTGTATAGCGGAAGTCCGTGATAAAAGCTGCCCGATCCTTTGAAACAACTGCAAGGCCGGCAGATCCGGTAAAGCTGGTCATGTACTGTAAATTAAAGCTGCTCGTAATGACAAGGCCATCGATCTCTAATTCACTTAAAAGTGTTCTTAGTTTTTCAAGTTTCATGATACTGCTCCCCCTTCACTGACTAAATAACGAATCGCCAATTTATACCCTTCTAAGCCAAGACCAACGATTTGCCCTTGGCATACTGGAGCAAGTACAGAATGATGGCGGAATTCCTCTCTCTTATGAACATTTGAGATATGTACTTCAATGACAGATAAAGAAATACTTGCAATGGCATCTCTCAGCGCATAGCTGTAGTGGGTAAATGCACCCGGGTTAAACACGACTCCATCGTACTGATCTTCTGCTTCGTGGAGCGCATCAATCAAATCCCCTTCGTGATTCGATTGAAAGAACGTTAATTGAATGTTTGCTCGTTCTGCAAACTGGAACAAATCTGTCTCTAAATCTGTCAGCGTCTTACTTCCATAAACAGCAGGCTCTCTTTTGCCAAGCCTATTTAAATTGGGTCCATTCAGTACAAGAAAATGAGGCATATGACCACTCCTTCACCCTAATTCAATCTATATTGAGATCTGTTTCTTTTTCCTTAGAAACCTTTCGTTTCCAAAAATATTTTATCATATGAATAGGTGATTTACACTTTATTCTGTCTTTTTCCCGAGTGCCCTCGCAAGCTTTTGACTCGTCAATTCATTATATTCAAACGAAATGCTGTACCCGACAAACATGCCATATAAAATATATAGGCAAAATGTCGTTACAATGGTGCTTTGCTGCAAGTCATGTACTTGCTTTACATCTGGGAAAATGGGATTAAATACGTAAAAAACGAGCAGCCATAAAAGCCCGCCATAAACCAGACCCATCCAAAAGCCTTTGATCCTTTTTAAAAGCCCATAATAAATAAAGGCGGCTCCAATCGATAAAATTCCTAACAGCATAATACTTATAAAAGTACCAAGTCCTCCCTTTTTCCACTCTCCAAGCACAAATGGCTGAAGCAGCATGTTAGGACTCACCTCTGAAAAATGGAACACATGGGTCAGAAACCCGATAAAGCCCCAAAAAACACCGCCTACAAAGCCTGTAGCAGCTGCTCTTGCCACAAGTGATGTCGTTTGCACGGACTGATTTTTTTCTTCTTGGTTTTTCTTTTCATCACGTTTCATTTGTGAACACCTCCAGCAAGTAGTATGTCCAAAATGTCATGAAAAAAAAGGATTTCCATGCGTGAGTGTAAAATTTTTAAAACAGGGTATACTGGCTAAAAAGAGGTAGATAGAATTCTAGTAGATAATCGACCTGTGCGCTAGTGATTTCCCCTCAAATCCTGTACAATAAAGGTATAAGGAAATGCATGTAAATTACAGGAAACAGGCAGGTTGATGAAATATGTCCAATCAAACAAAACCTCCAGCTTATGGAGGGCAGGCAGTTGTCGAAGGTGTCATGTTCGGAGGTAAGAAGAACTATGTGACAGCGATTCGGCGAAAGGACCAGTCCATTGAGTTTTTGAAGCTTCCCCGGACCTCCAATAAACGAACCGCCTTTCTCAAGAAAATCCCCTTTGTCAGGGGTGTTGCTGCACTTGTTGAAGCAAGCGCAAACGGCAGTAAGCACTTAAACTTCTCCAGTGAGCGATATGACTTAGATCCTTCTGAAGATCATACTCTTGAAAAAGAACAAAAAGGCTCAAAATTATCCATGATTTTCGGCATTGCTGTGATCGGAGTTCTCTCTCTTCTCTTTAGTAAATTTGTCTTTACCCTGGTACCTGTCTTTTTAGCAGAGCTTGTGCGTCCCATCTTTTCAGGGAATTTCGCACAAATCGCAGTGGAAACATTCTTTAAATTGGTCCTTTTATTAGGCTATATTTACTTTATTTCCATGACCCCTTTAATTAAAAGAGTATTTCAATATCATGGGGCAGAACATAAAGTCATAAACTGCTATGAACAGAACCTTGACATCACAGTGGAAAATGTCCAAAAGCAATCCCGTCTGCATTATCGATGCGGCAGCAGCTTTATTTTATTCACTGTCATTGTTGGAATGTTCGTCTATTTACTCGTACCGACAGATCCTTTATGGGTGAGAGTTCTGAACCGCTTGGCGCTCATTCCGGTTGTTCTGGGCATTTCATTTGAAGTGCTTCAGCTCACGAACAAACTCCGAGAAGTGCCTGTACTTAAAGTGCTTGGCTATCCTGGCCTTTGGCTGCAATTGCTTACAACAAAAGAACCTTCTGACGATCAAGTCGAGGTAGCCATTGCAAGTTTTAATGAACTTCTTCGTTTAGAGGAAGCATCTCTAAAACAAGCGTCAGATTCTGCTCATCAAGTGATCTAACTTATAAATCCGGTAAATTCCTTCGGAGGTGGACAGTTATGAATCGCCGAGTACATCCTGCTTTTACCATTATTTTCGCTTTAGGTGTTTTGGGATTTGTGTACTTACTCACAACGAACCCAGGCAGACTTTTTACAATGCTGCTGTCTGTTGTGATCATTGGAGCGGCCCTATTTTTCCTATTTAGATGGCTGATGAATCGAAGAACTGGAACAGAAGGCAATCTTTATCGCAAAGCAGTCAAACAATCAAAACGTCGCTACCAGCAGCCTAAACCAAAAACGAAAAGCCAGATGAAAAATCGGGTCACTCATTTGCGAAGCGTGCCGACTGACCACAAGTCTAAGCCCGTCCTTCTCAAAAAGAAAAGCCAAACACATTTGACTGTGATTGAAGGCAAGAAAAACAAAAAGAAGAATCGCGCCTTATTTTAAAATGTCCAGCTTTTTAAAAATTGCTCGGCCTTCTGTCTGCCTAGATCGACGAGCGCCTTTTTCTTTTCTGTCATGAGTTGAAAATCAGTGGCAATGACGTGTTCTACAGGAATAAAAATAATATGACGTTCGTGTTTTGTGGCGATATGTCTTTCGTCATGAGCACCACGCATCGTTTCAAAAAGAGCGCCAAACAGTTCAAACGCATTGCGGATGGAGTGTTGTGGGCGTTCTTTTTCGTTTGGCGTTAATGTGACACCGACGAATGGTCTTTTTTTCTCTTCAGCAAACAGCCAAATTGGAAAATTGCTAAGCACTCCTCCATCTACAATGGTACAAATGCCTTTTGAAGACTTCAGTTTGACAGGTTCGAAAAAATAAGGCAGGCTGCAGCTCATTCGAATGGCCCTTGCCACGGAAAACCGCTCTGGATTTAGGCCATATGAAGGAAGGTCGTCTGGCAGTACGAGGATTTTTCCATTCGTTAAATCGGACGCAACAATTTTCAGCGAATCTTTTTTGAGGTCTCCAAACACGGTGACCCCTTTTCGTTTTAGCACATCAGTCAGCCATTTTTCCAGCCGGTCTCCTTTATAAAGACCAAGACGCCAGTAAATGGATACCCACCTAAGCATTTTAAACGGGATGAATTGACATCTTCTATCAAGCAATTGATGCTCATCCATTTCATCTAAAAGCTCCCGAATTTCCTGGCTTGTAAAACCTGCTGCGATGAGTGAAGCAATGATTGCTCCAGCACTTGTACCAGCAAGACGGACAAATTGAAATCCTCTCGCTTCAAGCGCTTCATAGGCACCAGCAAGCGCTGCCCCCTTAATGCCTCCACCTGAGAACACACCATCTATCTTCATCAAGGAGCCCCCTTTGATTTCACGCTAATAATAGTGTAGGAGCATTTGCTTTCAATTAGAACTTTAATCAAAAAGGACACCCATGCTAAGGGTGTCCTTTTTGATTAAGATTCTTGATTTGTTTGTTCGTTTTTCTTTTGAATCGCTTTCAGCTGAACAGATCGCTCATCGTTTTCTTCAAAAAATTGAACGAGATCGCCGATGCGGTCAATGCTATTCCAGCTGAGATGATGTTCAATGCCTTCTACATCATCATAAATTTTCTCTTCATCTACACCAATGATTCTTAAAAATTGCTCCAGCAGTTCATGTCTGTATACGAGACGTTTTCCAATTTTTTTGCCTTTCGGGGTTAAAATTAGACCACGATACTTCTCATAAATGAGGTATTCATCTTTATCTAGCTTCTGAACCATTTTTGTTACAGAGGAGGGATGGACAGCGAGTGCTTCTGCAATATCAGAGACTCTGGCATATCCTTTTTCTTCTATCAGCATATAAATTTGTTCAATGTAATCTTCCATACTAGGTGTAGTCATAAAACCCCTCCATAATGCACCTTTACTTAATAATCAACCCAATTCTACACCATCGTTCATTAAAAAACAAGGAGTGTCCATCGTCTTAACGCTTGTAATTCCAATCATCTGAGGCATATTTCGTTTTGGCGAGATGATGGACAAACGCTAATTCTTCATCTGTCAGCTCATAAGGTTCAAGCTCAATATTTAATCCTTTTTCAAATCCTCTTTTAAACGCAACACGCGCATCGTCTATCGTACAAGTTCGGTCTGAGATTTCATTGATGGCAACCGCTTTGTTTTTAAAGCTTCGCTGCATCCGCTCTCTTACCCGGTCGTTAGGATAAAGGAACAAATCGAATAATTTATCCTCATCAAGGTCAATTAAAATAGATCCATGCTGGAGGATGACACCTTTTTGTCTCGTCTGAGCACTGCCGGCTACCTTTCTGCCTTCTACAACAAGCTCGTACCAAGAAGGGGCATCAAAGCATACAGAAGATCTTGGGTTCTTTAAGCTTTCCTTTTCTTTATCTGTACGAGGAATGGCAAAATACGCATCGAGTCCCAGCTCTTTAAAGCCTTCTAAAATGCCTTCTGAAATGACACGGTACGCCTCTGTCACCGTTGCTGGCATTTCTGGATGTTCCTCTGACACAATCACGCTGTAGGTCAGCTCCTGGTCATGTAGTACTCCTCGTCCTCCGGTTGGTCTGCGGACAAATCCAAGACCATAGCGCTTGACAGCTTCTAGGTTGATTTCTTTTTCAACGTTCTGAAAATACCCAACAGATAATGTCGCCGGATCCCATCCATAAAAGCGGATAACAGGCGGAATGAGCTTCTCACTATGCCAATAAAGCAAGGCTTCGTCCATTGCCATGTTAAAGGCAGGGTCTTGGTTTCCTGAATCAATGAAACACCATTTCTCTTTTTGCATATAAAATCCCTTCTCTTTTACGTAGTCAATGTTAGATGATGGTGGTGACCACCGGTTTTCTCTCTTCATCAGTCTATCAAATAGGAACGGAATTGAAAATAATTCTTACCATTTATGATGACAAGTTTCTTATGCTTTACTATAATAGTATTTGTCTAAAACGTACCATCAGACAGGCTACTGTGCTGATGCTCAAGAAGGAGTCGAGTTGTATTGTCAATGTTCAACTATATCGTCCTCTCACTTTGTGGACTTTTTGTTCTTTATTCCATCGGCAGCTACATTTATCAGCAGCGCATTATGAAAACGCTGACGGAAGCAGAATTTATTAAAGGTTACCGCAAAGCCCAGCTCATTGATGTGAGAGAGCCAAATGAGTTTGAAGGCGGACATATTTTAGGGGCAAGAAATATCCCTCTTTCCCAACTAAAGCAGCGCAAAAATGAAATACGTCCTGACAAGCCTGTTTATCTCTATTGTCAAAATAATTTCAGAAGTGGAAAAGCAGCCCAAACTTTACGTAAAAATGGCTGCCGTGAGATTTATAATTTAAAAGGCGGCTTTAAAAAATGGGGCGGCCGCATTAAAACGAAGAACTAACAAAAAAGACTCTGGGAGCATGATTCCCCCTGAGTCTTTTTTCTTTATTTTCTTTCAAAAACGAGAACGGGATTCCGAGCGGCCTTTGTTTCGTCCATACGTTTCACGACGGTTGTATGCGGCGCTTCCTGCACCACTTCAGGATTCTCTTCTGCTTCTTTCGCAATTTGAATCATTGCTTCGATGAATGCATCAAGCGTTTCTTTTGATTCTGTTTCGGTCGGTTCAATCATGATACATTCCTCTACATTGAGCGGGAAGTAGATCGTTGGCGGATGGTAGCCGAAATCAAGTAATCGTTTGGCAATATCCAGTGTCCGCACACCTAATTTTTTCTGACGTTTACCTGAAAGGACAAATTCATGCTTACAGTGACGATCAAACGGCAAATCATAATGAGCACTTAAGCGGCGCATCATATAGTTCGCATTTAACACGGCATTATCGGTTACAGCCTTTAAGCCGTCTGGCCCCATAGAGCGGATGTACGCATAGGCTCTGACGTTAATGCCAAAGTTGCCATAGAATGGCTTCACGCGCCCGATTGATTCCGGACGGTCATATTCAAAGTAAAAACGACCTTCCTTCTTTACAAGCACCGGCTTTGGCAAATACGGAATTAAATCTTTTTTAACGCCAACTGGACCTGAACCAGGACCTCCGCCTCCGTGTGGGCCTGTAAAGGTTTTATGAAGATTTAAGTGGACAACATCAAATCCCATATCTCCTGGTCTTGCTCTACTTAAAACCGCATTCAAGTTGGCTCCGTCATAATAAAGTTTACCGCCAGCTCCATGAACGATTTCAGCCATTTCTAAAATATTTTCTTCAAAGAGGCCAAGTGTATTCGGGTTTGTAAGCATTAAAGCAGCTGTTTCTTCATTAACAACGCGGCGTAAATCTTCTAAATCAACAAGCCCGTTTTCATCAGATGCGACAGTAATGGTTTCAAATCCAGCGACTGTCGCAGATGCCGGGTTCGTTCCATGAGCAGAATCAGGCACAATGACTTTTGTACGCTGATGATCTCCTCTTGCTTCATGGTACGCACGGATCATCATGAGTCCCGTCCACTCGCCATGTGCTCCTGCCGCAGGCTGTAATGTCACAGCGTCCATCCCCGTAATTTCTTCAAGATGTTCACCTAGATCGTATAGTAATTCCAATGCACCTTGTACAGTGTCTGCCTCCTGTAGTGGATGGACCTGCGAGAAACCTGCAAGGCGTGCAACCTTTTCATTAATCTTTGGATTATATTTCATCGTACAAGAGCCAAGAGGATAAAATCCAGAATCGACCCCATGATTGCGTCTTGATAATGCTGTATAATGACGCATAATATCAAGCTCAGATACTTCAGGAAGCTCAGCATCCTCATCACGGATGTACGTCTCATCAAATAAAGACGGGATCTCCTGTTCAGGTACATCTAAATCAGGCAGGCTGTACCCAATTCTTCCTTCTTTAGATAATTCAAAAATAAGCGGCTGATCTTGTTTATTCATGGCGATCCCCCAATTCCTTGATAAACGTATCAATTTCTTCTTTTGTTCTCAGCTCTGTCACGGCTACAAGCATGTGCTGCTGAAGCTCTGGGTAGTCTAGCCCTAAGTCGTAGCCGCCGATGATTCCTTTTTCAAGCAATCGTTTATTGGCTTCTTTCACAGGCTCCTGTAACTTGATCACAAATTCATTAAAATGAGCCCCTTCTACATCCGCCTGCAGTCCATATTTTTCTGCCTGCGTCTTGGCATAATGGGCTTTTTGCACGTTTTGATAGGCGATGTCTTTTATGCCTGTTTTTCCTAGTGCCGTCATGGCAACAGAAGCAGCTAACGCATTTAATGCTTGGTTCGAACAAATATTTGACGTCGCTTTATCTCTTCGAATGTGCTGCTCACGCGCTTGAAGAGTCAGGACAAATCCACGAACACCATTTTCATCTTCTGTCTGCCCGACTAATCGACCTGGCACTTTTCTCATCAACTTTTTCGTCACAGCAAAATATCCGCAGTGAGGTCCGCCAAATGCCGCCGGGATACCGAACGGCTGCGCATCACCAACGACAATGTCTGCCCCAAGTTTTCCAGGCGGCGTCAATAGCCCGAGTGCGAGGGGATTGCTAGAGACAATGAACAGGCTTTTTCCTTTATGTGCAATGGGTTCAATGTCTTTTAACGGCTCGACGACACCAAAAAAGTTTGGATATTGCACGAGAACTGCTGCTGTATCATCGCAGACGGCCTTTTCCAATGCAGCTAAATCTGTCTGCCCTTTTTTCGCAGGCACTTCAACAACTTCTATGTTTTGTCCTTTGGCGTATGTTTTCAGCACTGCTCTTGATTCAGGGTGAACCGTTTCAGAAACCACCACTTTTTTCTTCTTTGTGTGTCCCGCAGCAAGCATTGCCGCTTCTGCTAGTGCCGTCCCGCCATCATACATCGAGGAGTTGGCAAGATCCATACCAGTCAGCTCAGCAATCATTGTTTGAAATTCAAAGATCGCTTGCAATTCACCTTGCGAAATCTCCGGCTGATAAGGTGTATACGCTGTATAAAATTCAGAGCGTGAGATGACATGATCGACAATGACAGGCTGGTAATGATCATATACACCAGCACCAAGAAACGATGCATAGGAAACTGTATCCTTATTCTTTGCAGCTAGCCGGGATAATTCCCTGACAAGCGCTGTTTCAGATGCGGCTTCTTTGATGTTGTATGCTCCTTTGAATCTCACCTTCTCTGGGATATCTGAAAAAAGCTCATCAATCGACTGAACGCCGATGACATCCAGCATTTCTTTTTGATCTTGCTCTGTTTGCGGCAAATACCTGTGCTTCATCCTCTATTCCCCCTCGTTATTTGGTTCTTTTATAAAATGGTGTTGTGATGATTTTGGCTTTTAGACGCTTTTTGCGAACCTGTACTTCCACCTCTGCCCCAAGCTCCGCTTCTGAGGTTTCGATCAAAGCAAGCCCGACATTTTTCTTTAATGTTGGGGATTGAGTGCCCGTTGTGACAAACCCAACCTGCTTTTCTCCTGAAAAGACTGGATAATCTGTACGCGGAATCCCTTTTTCAATCATTTCAATGCCGACAAGCTTTCGCTTCAGTCCCTCTTCTTTTTGTTTTTTAAGAGCTGTTTTTCCGATAAAATCAGCTTCTTTATCCGTTTTGACAGCAAAACCAATTCCGCCTTCTAATGGCGAAATATCCTTTGTCAGCTCCTGGCCATAAAGCGGAAGCCTTGCTTCAAATCTCAAGGTATCACGTGCACCGAGTCCGCACGGTATTAATCCTTTTGGCTGCCCCGCTTCTAATAAAGCGGACCAAAGGTGGACCGCATCTTCTGACTGGCAGTAGATTTCAAAGCCATCTTCCCCTGTGTAGCCTGTTCTGGAAACGAGCACTTCTTTATTTGCGACCTCAGCTTTTGATAAAAACGTAAATGGTTTAAGCGATGTCACCTCTTCATCCGCCACCTCTTTGATGATGTCAGCTGCAAGAGGTCCTTGAAGCGCTAGCAAGGCGGTTTGATCAGATATATTTTTGATCAATACATCATCCTTCTCTTGGTGCTTCAAAAGCCAATCCACGTCTTTATCGATATTTGATGCGTTGATGACAAGTAAATAGTGGTTCTTTTCTTTTTGGTAGACGAGCAGGTCATCTACCGTTCCGCCATCTTCATAACACATGGCTGTATATAGTGCCTTACCGTCTGTCAGCTTAGACACATCATTGGTTAATAACCTTTGTAAAAAAGGAAGGGCATCTTGACCTTTGACGTCCACCTCACCCATGTGAGACACATCAAAAAGCCCTGCTTTTGTTCGAACAGCTTCATGTTCTTCTTTAATGGAAGAAAATTGGACAGGTAATTCCCAGCCCCCGAAGTCAATGGTTTTTGCGCCAAACGTTTCATACGCATGAAAAAGCGGTGTTCGTTTCAACATCAATCGTTTCCCCCTTTTTTTAGTGCAAATGCAAGCTGAATTTTCAGAAAAAAATCACAGCAAAAAAGGACAGAGCGCTCCCTTTTATCAAAAAGAAGTCTCTGTCCTTGCACCTGAAAGTTTACAGCACAACATCATTGTGCGTTTTCCCCTTTGGTGGTTTGCTAAAACGATCAGCAAACACTCTCCAGAGTTGCGTCCGGTAAGAGTACTTTTGCCTGAGAGATTCACTGAATCATTCAGCTTGCTCCTTCGGCGCCTGCCAGTGCAAAATAACCGCCAAGTCTCTCCCCATACCATCATCCGCTCATATTTTTCACATTTATTGGACATACTATCAAAATGGGTGACTTATTTTCTAGATCACTTATCAACATCCTACCATTAGAAATGGATGGAGAGCAACAGAAAAATCATTAACATTTTTAAAATAACCTTTCGATATCGTTCGCTTTTATTCATATATCTAGTCTTTTAGAGACCTCTTAAAAAATGAAGCGTTTAAAAACAGAACAATTTATCAGATCCTACTAGAAAGGCAGGCGACCACATTGAATATTCAAACGATTTTTGATCAGGAATGGGCAAATGAATTTCAGCAGCGGCTTTCATCAGACGGCCCCTGGGCAAACTGGGATATGTATCGATTAGCGACGCAGGTTCAAAAAGTCACAGCCATTGATTCATTCGAGGGGCTGCAAGCTCCTGCGCACCTGCCTGCATTCACACCTTTACAGCACCAGCTCGAAGTAGCCAGAAGAGTCGTAGAAGAAATGAATGGGAAAGCCATTCTAGCAGATGAAGTGGGACTGGGTAAAACCGTAGAAGCAGGACTCATTATCAAAGAATACATGATTCGTGGACTTGCCAAAAAAATTCTTATTCTTGTCCCCGCCTCCCTTGTATCTCAGTGGGTACAGGAGCTGCGGACGAAATTTTATATTGATGCTGTTGAACAAAAAAAGAGCTATGTGTGGGAGCAGTGCGACGTTGTCGTTTCTTCCATTGACACAGCCAAAAGACAGCCGCATCGAGACACGATTTTATCGATTGCCTACGATATGGTCATTATCGATGAAGCACACAAACTGAAAAACAATAAAACGAAAAACTATGAATTTGTGAGAAACCTGAATAAGAAGTTCTGTCTACTGCTGACAGCGACACCTATTCAAAACCGGATCGGAGAAATATTTAATCTCGTTTCCCTTCTGAAGCCGGGCCACCTAGGAAATGAACATCAATTTAAAGATATCTTTGCCAAAAAGGACTTGCAGCTTGAAGACCATGACCGATTAAAACAGCTCGTCAATAAAGTGATGATTCGAAACCGAAGACAAGACACAGGCATCGAGTGGACAAAACGACATGTCAAAACGATTTCCATTGATTTTTCTCCGACAGAACAAGCATTGTATGATGAAATCTGCAAGCTGAAAGAGAATCCGTCTTATACAAAGCATATGTTTTCCATTATGACCTTGGAACGAGAATGCTGTTCAAGCCGTGAGGCAGTTTATATGACGATTAAAAAAATGCAGGAAGAAGAAAAGCATATTCTCGGCTCTTCTGCTATAGCGCAAATCATGGAGAAAATCAATCAAGTGGAGCAAAACTCAAAGGCGCTTGAAGTGGTCAAACTCATTCAACAGTTAAATGAAAAAGTCATTATTTTCACCGAATACCGCGCAACACAAATTTATTTACAATGGTTTCTACAGCAAAATGGCATTAGCTCCGTGCCATTTCGTGGCGGCTTTAAGCGGGGTAAAAAAGATTGGATGAAAGATTTATTTAGAGAACGGGCGCAAGTGTTAATTGCTACAGAAGCTGGCGGCGAAGGGATCAACCTTCAGTTTTGTAATCAAATCATTAACTACGACCTCCCGTGGAACCCGATGCGTTTAGAACAGAGAATCGGACGTATCCACCGCCTTGGCCAAGAACGAGATGTCCACATTTACAATATGGCAACAAACGGAACAGTTGAAGAGCATATTTTAAAGCTTTTATATGAAAAAATTCAGCTGTTCGAAAACGTCATAGGCGATTTAGATGATATTTTAACGAGAATTGATATTGAAGAAGTCGAAACAGAGTTGCATCAAATTCTCTTCCAGCATGAATCTGATGGAGACATGAAAAAGAAATTAACCCAATTTGCTTCTTATTTAACTGAAGCACAAACACCACTTTTAGAAAAGAGACAGCAGGGCTCATAAAGGAGAGTTGATCAATGGAGCAGCATGACATTCACACCTTTCTTCTCCGTTTTTTCAAGGCGAATCAATGCAGCATATTAGAAGAAAGTGCAGGACATATGACCGTACAGCTGACAATCGAAATGGATAAATTGATTATGAACCGTCCTTTTTATTGGCACTGGCTTGAAAAAACTGGCGGTGTACCTGATCCGCGGCAATTGACTTTCATCACAGATCAAAAAAAAGCGGGTGATACGGTCAGTGGTGAATTCATCCATTTCGGCTCCCCCCGGTTATTTCAAATATTTGAGGCGGTCAAACAACAGGGCCGTTTTATCCGGCTTTATGAACGAGTCAGCCCGCTCACGAACAATCAAATCGCACTTGAGCCATGGCTTGGTCTCAATGTAAAAATTTCTTACCTTGCAGACCGGAAGAAGGATAAGCTTTTATCATTAGGACTCCATCTTATACGCGGAGAAGTCATTGAACAATTTCAAGAAAAGCTGGAAGCTCGTGAGCTGTCGTCTCAAATTCCCGATTATTGTTTTACGATGAGTACAATGATTAAGCCAGAAAGCGGAATCAAACGGCTCTACAGCCTTATGGAGCGTTATGCCCATGAGGAGCCGGACGACTGGGCAGTGCGAGCCGTTCAAAAATGGAAAGAAGACTCCGAACTTTTAAACCAATTTTATGAAGGGACTTCAGACACATCTGTAGAATATGAAATAGAAAGGCAAGCACTCAAAACTTTATACGAACCAAAAATCAGTCTTACGATTGAAAATGGCGGACTTTTTTACTTACAGCAAAAAAGAGGAGGTTGACCCATAGTCCCCTCCCCTTTTATGTGACTTACAATTTTCGATCAGTCTAAAGCTAAGTTTGTCTGTTTGTATTGGGCGGAAACATGACGCAAGCAAACTATGAGGTCTTACCACCTATGTCTTTCCATTTCATGCGTTAAGTGCCTGAAATACATGATTCAGTATTTTAGGAGGGTATTTGTATGGAAAAGAAAACGAACAAATTAGACAGTGAATGGGTTCAATTATTACGTGAAGCTCGCAAGGCAGGACTAACAGTTGAAGAAGTCCGTCATTTCCTCAAATCAAATGAAAAGTCCTCTGAGTCTCCCCCTCTGGTAAGAAGTCATTCTATCAAACCTTTCTGAATGTGCTATAATATCGAAAGGAAGGTGATGACATTGATTGGCCAGCGTATTAAACAATACCGCAATGAAAAAGGCTACTCACTATCAGAACTGGCCGAAAAGGCTGGGGTAGCGAAGTCTTATTTAAGCTCAATAGAAAGAAACTTGCAAACAAACCCCTCCATTCAATTTCTTGAAAAAGTCTCCGCTGTTCTGGACGTCTCGGTTCATACACTTTTAAACGAAAAAGATGAAACCGAATACGATGGTCAATTAGATAGTGAATGGGAAAAACTAGTTCGAGATGCAATGACATCAGGGGTTTCGAAAAAGCAATTTCGTGAATTTTTAGATTATCAAATCTGGAGAAAAAAGCAAGAAGAGGAGTAAAGCGCACGTTTTAGCGCATACTCCTCCAATTGCTATGCAGATCTTGATATCAGCCTAAAGACTGGCTTTATTTTTTATCTTCGCTGTGTGCTTTTTCGTTTTCTTTCACGTAGCCTTTTTCATCCGTATGCTTTTTTGGATTGATCGTTAAACCATTCCACTGAGTCGCTTCGAAGGAAAGATCAATTTGAATCGCATCGCCTTGGTATTTATTTTGGATATAGTGACCAGCTTTATCCTTCGTCTGGTCATTGATAAATTCAATGGTCATTTCCACTTTATCGTAATCAAACGGATTCTTTGGAATGCCGTCATACTCTGGAGCCACTGTTCCATCAACAGTTGCTACATTAATTTTCCCACTTTCATGTAAAAACTTCTCATCGACGGCATGACGAAGCTTTTCAAATGCGGTCTGATCCTGTTTTGACGTTAATTGATGCAAGTCAAGCAGGTTTGCATGGTCTAAAATAATGTTTTTCGGATAACCATTTCCACCTTCGGCTCCAACCGTCAGAACACTCACCTGAAACTGACTGAGAAATTCTTCAGCTGTATTCTTACCGCCATTCTTCGCGGAAGATCCATCTGTAAACTGGCTATAATCAAGACTCATCAGCACTTGGTTTATCGCTAGTGATCCCTTATTATCAAAATGAAATTCTTTCTTGATCCGATCACCAGGTTTTAAGTTCGAAAGGTTGATGGCGCCGGAGTTCTCTTTAGCTGATAAATCCAGCTCTCCCGTCGAGTAGACCGCATTTGCCTTTTCAAAATCATTAAACGCCGCCCATGTTCCCCCGCCGATTAATGCAAGACCTAAAGCCCCTGATAATACACCTAAACGAATTGATTTCTTCATTGCCATGAATAATAAACCCCCTAATATTTTGTTTTATTGAAACCTGATTAGGTTACAAACGATTTAAGCTTGTTCCTCTGACATATGTACATCAGCCGTGTGTCTACGGTGTTTCGCTGCGCCCACAAAATGAATGGTTGAATAAACAAGCAGCATGACACCCGGTATAATAAGGAGCAAAGCAGTTCCAGCTGATGTCCCTGCATACGAAAGAAGCTTTCCTGCATAAGGAATGTTCACTCCCATATACTGCGCAGTCACCTGATCCGCTTTTACCAGCGTGCCGTCCTGATACATATTATTGTCACCCTTCGTCTCAAACGCTTTATTTGCATCCTTTCCTTTCACCCCAACAATTCGGTGGGTCACAAAGGACTGATCCTGCTTTGTTTGGAACGTAATAATATCTCCTTTTTTGAGCGTCTCAGGTGAGGCGACCTGCTTTACAACAATCAGTGACCCAGCTGAAAATTCTGGTTCCATCGAACCTGATAATACTTGCTTCAATTGATAACCGAAAATCTGAGGTTCTCCTCCTGTTGTTCTTGATGACAACACGACAATAATTGAGGCTATCATCACCGTGAACACCACCACATAAAGAATACTTCCAGACATCTTCATCCATTTTTTCATGATCCCTTCTCCCCTTCGCCTATCATTTCTCGATTTAAAAGACAGCTCCATTTAGGACGCCTTTTCTTGACACTTTGAGAGCACCATCTGTTTAGACCAAAAGTACGCCTGATCAGATGCGCCAAATCCTTTAGGATAAAAGATTTTAAATGCATAGATTCCATTTGTTTTTGCTTTATCTGTCGTGACAGTCGCTGTTTCTTGCGACAATAGGGACTTTATGGAGCCCTTTTCAAGAATATGACCATCTTGTAATGGCTCCTGACCATTTCCCACTTTATGTAATTCCCACTTCCATTCAGAGTACGCAATAGGCTGTCCACTATTTTTTAGTGTCATGCTCAGCCTTTGAGGTGCGCAGACTGTTCCTTCGATCATCGTTTGATCGACAAGCTCCAATTGACTTCGATCCCATTTTTTAGGCTGACAATGCTGATCTGTCTGTTCAAAGTTTTCACATGTTTTCATTACAAAATTTTTGTGCTCGACATCGTTAAAAGAGGCATTCGTGGGTGTCATGAGGAAAGATGTCAACATCAAACAAATGGCACAAAAAAGGACAAAGAGCGACTGTTTCATTAATCCCTTCAACTCCTTGAACGGTTGTTCTTTAAAAAGAACGATTATATACAGTATAAGGAAATACCTATAAAACCCAAAACGTCAAATTAGTTCATTTTGTTCTTAAACAAGAACCATTGCGAGAAAATTCTTCCATTTTCTCATTCTTTCGCCATATTCAATATTTTTTTGTGTGACATTTGTACTTCTTAAAACTTACATAAAAATGTAGGATTTGGTCAGGATATGAAGAGGTGAGGTGATGTTAAGTGAAATATGGAAAAATCATAATCATGCTCAGTTTACTGCTGAGTCCTATGATGCTAGACGTCAAACCTGTGGATGCGAGAGGTTTGACTGCCGCCGCAGACCAATGGGAAACGCGAGCAGTCAAAGAAGCCAAAAAAAGATACCCGCTAACGCAAGTCTTATTTAAACAAAAAGTATGGGACCGCCACCGCGATAAGGAATCTGTAAAACAGTATCATATTACGTTAAAAGACCATACAAAGGAATTTGGGGTGTTTGTCACCATTTCCTATAATCCTTACTCAAATAAGGTGAATAAAGTGATTGTTGTGGAGGAATACAACTAAAATGGCATAAAAAAACCGCCTGCTGGCGGCTTTTTACTTTCGTCGATGTCGCTGACGTTTTTTAAGCATCATGGAGAAGCCAAACGGCAGAACCCCAAATAATCGCTGTGAAAACGGCGGTTTTGTTTCCATTTTTTCTTGTTTGTGTTCCTTCCGTTCGTCTCGTGGTGTATTCATATATTTAATGATTTCCTGCGTCATATATTTTACATAGTCATTTGTTTTCAAGCAAATTCACCTCTTCTTCCTTCAAGTGTTACCAGAAAGAGGATGATTTTATACACTGGCTAATCAGGGTTTGCCCATCTCATGATTTCATCGGTCTTCCAATCCAGCATCAGCTCCCGCTCATCGGATAAGCCATCCTTTGTTTTCACCCTCACCAAAGCGAGGACACGTTTTTTCTGTTGATCGCATTTCATCTGCTTCAGTGTCACATGCCCTTCTTCTGTATCAATATAGATCTTCTGCTTTTCACAAATGCGTTTTACTGAGCTGGCAGCTTCACTCACACCCACCCTAAAAAGATGCTGTTTTTTATAAAAAGAAATCGTGAGCTCTGCACTTCTCAGCTCTTTTTGAAAGCCCATCGTTATCGCTCCTAGGATCAAGAGAAAAAATAGGATCACAGCAAGCACATGCGGATAGATAAACCCTTCCTCTCTTTTCACGATTTAGGAACCACCCCTTTATATGTGAAAAAAACGGCTTCATGAACCTTACCAGATCCATCTGTGACTTTCAGGATGGCTCTATGCTGACTCGTTCTCACCTGAAATTGTTTCACCTTGTGCAATAAAGGAAGATGTCCAGCTTGATCCGTACGTTTTCGAAGCATCTCTTGATATGGCTCAATCGTTACCACTCGCCCTTGATCAGATACATACTCTAACGCATTACCTCCTTGCACCGATCGAACTGCCGTTGCACGGCTTAATTCCTCATCTAATTGCAGGACAGTTTGTTTCCACTCCATTTGTGAAAATCGGTTAATCTCTTCAAAAGGAAGGGCTTTCTCAGCTGTTGAAAAGATCAGTACAGAGCCAAAAGAGAGGAACAAAAATAGCTGCAATTGCCACAAAGCCTGGACAAGGGTAAAACCTTGTTCACCGTTCCGCAACCTGGTGAAAGCATATGGTCTGCTTTTTTTGTAAGTTGTATGATACACATCCCTTCTCTTTACTCCAATTGAATACATATGTGTTGTCGCCTCGCTTCTTTTTGACAGACGATTTTGTACCCTCTATGAATGCTTCATTCATCTGTTCATGTAAGATTTGGTAAGCTTCAAGTTTGGCTCTTACTTCCTTTTTCCCCAGCATGATTTTTTCATAGGCCGGCATAATCACAAGGGCTGCAAATAGGAAGATATGACAAGCAAACAGCGTTTCAATCGTACTAAACCCTCTATTGCTTTTGAACATGGATTCGCCCGCTTCCTAAATAAATCGTGAGTTTATACGTTTGACTGTCAAATTCGACAATGAGAGATCCACCGCTGCTTGGATGTCCATTTTCATTAAAATAGATACCTTGCGAGAATGTAGAAGTTTTGATGCTGCCCTTTTTATGCTGATAAGAAGCAATGACTTCGTTACTCTTTTGATCTATTACCTGATAAGATACATGCGGCGGTTGGATCTCAACATGCACACGTGTTTTTTTGATAAATGCAGTATATGATGCCAATTGAAGATCTTGTTTCATGAGGTTTACTTGTCTTTTGGCTTCAGCGCTTACTATTAAATTTGGGATTTTCATTCCTATGATCGACAATAGAATCGATAGAACTAGTAAGATCATTAGCTGCTCTATGAGGGTAAAACCCTTCTCATGTAAAAGTAATTTATTCATGCTTCACGTTGCCGTTTTGAATGACAATCGCTTTTCCATTAGGACAGGTTAATCCCTTTTTAACATAACCTTCTTTTTCTAACTCAGCTAAAGATGGCGTCTTCCCATCATGCTCCAATTCATACGCCATCACTTGTGTGCTGACCATTGATTTGAGCCCTTCACAGCCCTTTGCTTGAATTGCTTGGTGATGACGTGTGATATTCGGTATGGTAATGAGTAAAAGAATGGATATCACGAGCATGACAATTAACATTTCTAACAGGGTAAACCCTTTATCATTCATGTCTTTGTCCTCCTTCTTACACTTGCTCCATTAGTTGATACATTGGTAAAAGAATAGATAAATATACGATGAGTATAAGAAGTGCCGTCACACCATAGATCACCGGCTGCAGCCAAGACATCCATTTTTCAATTTTCAGCTCTGCATTCTCTAATAGAAATTGGCTGTACGTGTACATTTCTCTTGCTAGCATCCCGCTTGCTTCACCATGTTTGATGATGGCTGCAAAATGTTTTTCGAAAAAAGGACTCTCACTTACTTGATGTGCCATGCTTTCTCCTTTTCTTAACTCATCCATCATTTGTTCACCTATTTCTTGAAGAAAAGGTAAGTAGCTTTGCTGTTTAAAAGCTTGCAAACCCTCGTACATCGATAATCCAGCCTGAAGCAGTCCGCTTAGCTGAAGAGAAAAAAGGTATGTATGCATCAGCTGCATCCCTTTATATAAAAAAGGCAGCTTACTCATCACCCTCAATTTCTCAAGCGTCGACTTTTTCCTAAAAAACAAAGCATAATAGCCGGTAAGACAAATACACAGACAACTGGTGATGAGCAGAAAAGCATGAAGGAATTGAAACATTCCAAACATTCCTTGAATCAGCCAAGACATGCGGGTATCCATCGATGAGTACAAAACAGAAAATTGAGGAATGATCATATTCTGAACGAGTATCAGCACGACCAAAACCGTGAAGATGAGGAAGAGCGGGTAACGCAACATGCGTTTAAACGTGTCTAACTGCTTGACTTTTTTCTCTAAAAAACGGGCGCTTTGTTCTAAAGCACGGGCTAGACTGCCATGCTTCTCAGAAAAACATAGTATGGCGATGACTTCCCGCTGAAAATGGAGTCGCTCGAGCACCACATAAAAAGGCTCGCCTTCGTGCAGCCACTGAATACCTAGTTTTAATTGCTGCCGCTGTTGTTTTGATAACTGGATATTCACCATCACTAATGCCTCAATCAATGTATATCCAGCCTGAATTAATTGAGCCAGTTTTGATAGGCATTCAGCTTGGTCCTTTTTAGACCATACTTTAGAGGCTCGCTTCTTCATAAACCCAGCGATGGTAAGTGTTTTTTGATAAATAGCCGAGTGCCACTCCTTTACGAATTAATCTTTGCAGTGTTTCATATGACGAGTGAGCATATTCTCCTTTAGCCTCCTTGATACACTCACCAAGCTCTTTTCCGAATAGCAGTTCAAATACATTTGTTCGTCTGATCGGTCGATTTAATTTACAGTAAAGCTGACATGTTTCTCCGCAAAAAGGACAGGTGAGCTCGATTAATCGCTGGGCAGCAATCGCAACCATTGTTTGCTCAAGTTCATTCATCGTGACACCAAATTCAAGCATACGATAAAGGGCTCCTTTTGCATTTTTTGCATGGAGCGTACTCAATACTAAATGGCCTGTCAGTGCTGCTCTAATCGCCGTTCTGGCCGTTTCAGCATCTCTTATTTCTCCTAGCACAATCATATCTGGATCATGTCTTAAAATAGCGCGTAATCCTGCGGCATATGTGATGCCGGCTTTTTCATTTACTTGAACCTGTAACACTTCTTCATTTCTTGTTTCCACAGGATCTTCAAGCGTAATAATATTTCGGTTGAAATTCTTTTTTGCAAACTGGATCAGTGAATAGAGGGTTGTTGTTTTCCCCGAATTGGTTGGACCGGTAAATAAAATAAGCCCATGCGAATGCTTCAAAAATGACAATAACCTGGCTGAAGCTTCGGAAATAGTGACAGGTGTTTTATTTTCGGAACATGATCCTGCGGCAATATTCTAATCACTAAACTCTCATCATTTACAGTTGGTAAGGTAGACATTCGAATAAACACCTGGCCGCTTCTTAGCACCACAGCTAATGACCCATTTTGCGGTCTCCTTTTTTCCCCGATATCCATAGAAGATAAAAATTTAAAATGAGCAATGAGCCGCTCGCCGGTTTTTTTATCAATGGTTCGCTGCTGGATTAAATCTGAGTCTACGCGGAAAGATACCAACGCTTCCTTTTCTTTTGGGACAATGTGCACATCAGATGCTCTCATGCGGCATGCTTCTTCTAGCAGCTCTTGCCTTAAATATTCAATCCCATACAAGTGGATCACTCCTTTCATTGATCACATTGTAGAATGGAGGAACCTGAATGACAAAAGAGCATTTTATGATTTTCATGACTAATAAAGCATGAAAACCCTCAACTCAAGATGCATCACATCATTTTTTAGAAAAGAGCATATAAAAAAACCTGACTTTTACAAGTGCAGGTTTCTTCGTCATGATGTGGCTTCTTGCTGCTGCTCTTCAAAAATGCGAAATCCTCTTTTTTCTAAAGCTTTTGCAAGGCTGTGTTCTGTATTTACTTTTGAGAAATCAATGCCGAGTTTCACTACAGTTTGAGCGATCTCTGGGCGAATGCCTGATATAATCGTCTCAATTCCTAATAGCTTCGCACTATCGACCACTTTAAACAGCTGATAAGCAACCATCGTATCAACAACGGGAACGCCAGATATATCAATAAATAAGTGCGTTAGGCGCAGTCTTGAAGCCTGTTCTAGCACGGATTCCAAAATGATTTTAGCCCGGTACGTATCGATTTCTCCGATCAATGGCAAAATCCCGATTTCCTTTGATACTGGAATAACAGGGGCACTCAGTTCTTGAATCATCTCTCTTTGTGCATTCAGCTGACTGAGTGTCACGCGGTCATACTCTTCTGATAAACGCTCAATCATATCATCAAATGTGGCGTGAAAGTGCTGATTCCACTGACACACATCTTGCAGCGTCACTTCAAGCTCTGTTTCTTGGGTGAATGTCTCAATTCTCGAACAGAAAATGTGGCGGAAAATCTTAAATTGTCCAATGATCTCATATAACGGCACCTCGTGCACTGCTCGATCACGAGCAATATCAACAGACCACTTTTTCAAATGGTTTTCTACTTTGTCTGACAGTGTCACAAGTGTTGCTGCAATGGTTTGAATAAACGCTGTGTTCTGTTCCTTCAGCTTCTTTTCCGTTTCCTCTGAAGCATGTTTAGAATATAATGAGCCTTCTTCTGTTCTTGTCTTTAGCCATTCTTCGGTCATGACAGGGGCTTCTTTTAGGATAAATTCGTATAATTGCTTTGATTTTTCATTTTTCATTTACTTCTTTCGCTCCTTTTGCACTTAAAACTCGTGACATACAATTTTTATGTATAAATGACCGTAGATGGTGAACAATATCATTACACGTTTGATATTGGGCTATAGCCAAGTGGTAAGGCAATGGACTTTGACTCCGTGATCGTTGGTTCGAACCCAGCTAGCCCAGTTCAGCACAAAAACGAAGACGGCTGAAGCATGTTTCAGCTGATCTTCGTTTTTTATTAGGAAACTGATTGATGAATCGCTTTCTTTTTTGATATTTTCATGAGTTCTCCTGGATTATAACCAACTACTAATTTATTTCCATCAATGATGATTGGTCTTCGAAGCAGTTTTGGTTTTTCAATGAGAAGCTGCAAAACCTCGTTTACTTTTAAGTCATTAATATTTAAATTTAAGCTTTTAAAGCTTGACTTCTTGTGGCTAAAATTTCATCCATTCCTTCTGTTGTTAAAGAAAGAATCTTTTTTTAATTCATCTAGAGTTGGCGTTTCTCTGAAAAGGTGACGCTCTTTAAAATCAATTTGATTCGCCTTTAACCAATGTTTTGTTTTGCGGCAAGACGTGCAGCTTGGGTATGAATAAAAAGTAATGTCACTCATTAGTCTTCCTCCTTAGGTCGTTAACCTTTTCTCTTATGGAGTAAGTACCCTCATGTTTTTCAGCATAAACACATTTTCATCATTTTTTCAAAAAAATTTTTTCTACATTCAAAATAAATTATTCACAC
Organism: Bacillus sp. AM 13(2015); assembly: GCF_001518755.1. Taxonomy (NCBI): domain Bacteria; kingdom Bacillati; phylum Bacillota; class Bacilli; order Caryophanales; family Bacillaceae; genus Bacillus; species Bacillus sp. AM 13(2015). The sequence goes on from NZ_LKCP01000030.1 coordinate 54,845, forward strand.
GTTGTCAAAAATGTAAATGTTTACATAACAAGTGGTGATCAGCTATAATATGAATCAAAGGGGTTTTTTAAGGGGAGGGAAAGAAATGAATCGCATGTTCCGCGTGCTTGGCTTTTGGACGGGTATTTTTGCTGTCATGTTCTATTTAGGACATATGAAAGATGCATCGCTGCTGTTCTTCGGTCAAACCGTTCTTTTTGTATTTTTATCCTACTTGAATTTATCCGAAAGAATGTATATTTACATTTTCGGAGCGTACTTGACGATTTTCTTTGCCGGATTTACATATTATTCGATTTTCATCATGGTTCCCGGTACCGGACATTAATTGAAAAAAGCATCTCTTCTAAAGAGATGCTTTTTTCATGCCTGCAATTAAAGAGAAAAACCATTAATAAACGGATTTTGCTCCTGCTCTGTCAGCACAGTGGTTTCCCCGCCATGCCCGCTTAAAACAAGAGTTGATTCTGGCAATGACAATAATTTATGATGGATTGATTGAAGCAGCACTTCCTGACTGCCGCCTACTAAATCTGTTCTCCCGATGCCGCCTTCAAATAGCGTGTCACCAGAAATAACAAAGCCCTCTTCCGCCGAATAGTAAGACACACTGCCAGGTGAATGCCCAGGTGTATGGAACATTTCTAATGTAAACGACCCAATTTGAAGCGTTCCTTCTGACGTAATCAATTTTTCAGCTTCTTTGACCGTAATTCCATTTCCAATCAATCGAGCTGAACCGTTTAATTCAGCGTTCGTGAGCCATTCTTTTTCATTTTCGTGTACATACAGCGGCACTCTCCACTCTTCGCGTACCTCATCTGCCGCACCAATATGATCAAAATGAGCATGTGTCAATAAGACAGCAAGCGGTGTGAGCTGTTTTTCTTTTACATAGGAAATCAGCTTTTGCGCTTCGCCGCCTGGATCAAAAATTAAGCATTCTCCCTGCTCGTTTTTCCAAATATATGCGTTTGCTTGTACATAGCCTAGTGGCATTCTTCTCCAATTCATTTTCATCACCTACTTTATTCATTCTTTTTTATTATGAAGGCTATTCAATAAAAATTCAAACAATCGTCAACTGGAATCTACTCGACAAGCTTTATGAAAACGGTTAAAATGAAAAGAAAGGAAATCAAGGGGATTGATGACAAAGGGGGACTTTCACATGATGCTCGTCATTATTTTTGGTCTAGTCACGATTTTAGCTGCGCTCGGTATCTATCGCTCACTAAAAAAAGTGAACGTACTTGCCATCGCTTTTGCTGGCGCTACATTTTTGGTTTTTGGATGGTTCACTGTCATGACCATCATCTATAGCGGTTATCCAACTGCACATTAAAAGCCTGCATATAGCAGGCTTTTTTTATTGATTTAAATGCTTATTCACGCTTTCTAATTTGCTTGTAAGCGTTGTGGTTTGATCCCGTCTGTCATCGATGCGAATATTGGTCGCTACTCGGTGCAATCCCTTTTCAAAAGGGGCTTCATGAATGCGCTGAATGACCTCAAATAAAACGGATAATTCGCCTTCAATTAACGTATTCATCGGTGTTAATTGATATTTGATTTTCCCTTCTTGTTGAAAACCTTCTAAAATTCTTTGTACATCTGCTACGTAAGCACTGACACTTGGTGTTTCAGTGCCTATCGGAATGATGGTGACGTCTGCTATAGCCATCGTTTTTCCCCTTTCAATCAAATCTCATATTTTCTCGTCCTCATTGTAACCTATCTTCAATCAATCATGCCATGCTTACGTTGCGTTTACAGCAGGTTTGTCTCGTTCTATCGTCAAATCCGCCCTCTCTACCTTTCCGATCTTTGTAAACAAAAGCAAGCATATACCTGAAACAGCTTCAATGATGCCGCCAGCCGCAATGACATACCCAGATCCAAACAGTGTAGCCATATAACCGCCAATGAGAGCGCCTAACGGAATCATCAAGAAGGAAATCATGTTGATAATCGCGTACACTTGCGGCTGATCCTSTGCMTATTGGACATCCAATTTTCGTTTGCGGAAGGTTCCGACAGTTCCAGAGATACGGTATAAATCTG
>NZ_LKCP01000031.1:0-8139 GCF_001518755.1 Bacillus sp. AM 13(2015)
TGCTTCAGCTGCACAAGGCGGCGATGTAGGCTGGTTCGCAAAAGAAGGCCAAATGGACGAGAACTTCAGGTAAGGCTGCTTTCAAACTAAAAGTAAATGAAATCAGCAAGCCAGTAAAATCCCAATTCGGCTATCATATCATTAAAAAGACCGAAGAACGCGGTAAATATGATGACATGAAAGCGGACTTGAAAAAAGAACTGCTTGACCAAAAACAGGCAGACACAAATGAAATCCAAAACATCTTAAACAAATTAGTAAAAGATGCTGATGTGAAAGTAAAAGATAAAGAGCTTGAAAAAACGTTCAAAGAAAAATCTGAACAGCCTGCACAAAATCAGCAGACTCAACAGTAATCACAAAAAACCCCTCTGCCATCATCGTGCAGAGGGGTTTTTGTATGACTAGATTAAGCAATTGAATGATCTTCTTGTGCCGCAGTATCCTGTGATCTTTTCACCTGCTGATCCTGACGTCTGCGCTCTCTTTCCTGTTCCATTCGCTCGATAAAAATTTCTCCTTCCTTTTCAATAAAGGATTGATCAATTTCTTGCTCCTCTTTGGCTGTTGTCATTAATTTATACGCACAGAAAATAATGCCGATGATACAGGCATACACCCACCACGGAAAAAACAACATTTTTTCATCGCCTCCTTTTCTTAAGGACATTCCTCTCTTCCTTTGTGTTACATGCTTATGCGAAAAGAAGACAAGTTATGAAAAAAACGCCCGCATAAACGGACGTTTTGACATGATTATTCGTGATGGAAGGTTGGTTTATAAAACGAACGATTCTCAAGTGCAAAAATACGTTCTGTATATTCTCCTGGTTTCACATGCTCAAGCGCACGATCCATCATGTTCATTTTCGCATCTAAATTATCAATATAGTGGAGAATTTCAGCCTCTTTCACCATTGGTGGTTTCGGGCTGCCCCACTCTCCTTTTCCATGATGACTTAGGACTAAGTGCTGTAAAATGAGAATTTCTTCTGAATCAATGCTAAGCTCTTCCGCCGCTTTCGCAATTTCTGTCACCATGATGGAAATGTGGCCAATTAAATTCCCTTCCACTGTATATGTGGTAGAGACTGGACCTGAAAGCTCTTTTACTTTCCCTAAGTCATGAAGAATGATGCCTGAATATAAAAGATCTCGATCTAGTGATGGATATAGGTCAACAATGGATTTTGCTAAATGCAGCATGGACACGACGTGGTAGGCGAGTCCAGAGACAAATTCGTGATGATTTTTTGTCGCTGCTGGATAATCAGCAAATTCCTGTCCATATTTCTTCAGCAAATGCCTTGTAACACGCTGAATATTAGGGTTTTTCATATCAAAGATATATTGCATAATCGTATCCATCATATCGTGTTTTGGAATAGGAGCTGTTTCGAGAAAATCATCAATTCGAATTTGCTCGTTTTCAGCAACAGGGCGTATATTCCTAAGCTTCAGCTGATTCCTCCCGCGATAATGATGAATGTCGCCTACTACCTTCACGATGGTTTGCGGGCCATAGGTGATTTCATCATTCTGCTTTGCATCCCATAGTTTCGCCTCAATATCTCCACTTTGATCTTGAAGAATGAGCGTTAAAAATGGTTTGCCATTACTTGCAATCCCTTTAGTAGATGATTTAATTAATAAATGCAGGTCAACTTGTTCGCCGACATCATAGGTCATGATCCCTTTAGCCATTCAATAAAAGCTCCTTCCATGTTTCTGCTCATATAAGTATAACATAAGTCATTATTTGTCAATCATTCAACTGCTAAACTCGTAATCTGTCCATCTTCTGCTGCCTGCGCCATATGCTGATGACAGGTAAAATAAAACAGCTGTGTTTCAAAACGTGTGAGTTCATTCATCAACTCCAGCACTCTTCCTAGACGTACATGATCAAAATGAACGAAGCTGTCATCCATCATAAACGGAAGCTGACACTCCTGCTGATGCGACAAGGCGAGTGCAAAACGAATCGCCAGATAGATTTGTTCACATGTTGCCTGTGAGAGCTCTTCTGGATGGAATATTCGTCCATCCACCCTTTTCACGATCAGCCGGTCATCCTCGGGTGAAAATAAAATGGCTTCATATCGATCATTCGTTAACGGCTGAATAAAGCTTGAAGCTGTTTGCAGCAATGCTGGCAGCCTTGTTTCTTTATGCTCATTCAATTTTTCTCGAATGACGGAGCGGACAAGCTGAATCGCCGCCCATTTTTTCGCAAGGTGCTTTGCATGCTCCTGCTCAGCTGCAAGCTGATGAGTCAAATCAGAAACTGTACCAGAAGCTTCTATTTGCCGGATTTCCACTGCTCGTTCTGCTAAGCGTTTTTCCATATTCGCCGCATTCGATTGTACGTTATTCAGGTGCTGCTTCGCTTCTGCACACTCTTCTTCAAGAAGACGCAATCCTTTGCGAACAATCGATTCTTCCTCATCAAAGCAGCCGCTTCTATGCAGCTCTTGATTCAGCTGCTGCAAATGAGAAAGCCGTTCCCGATATTCTTTTGATAAATGAGAAAGGATTTGGTAATCTTTTTTGGACTCTGCTTCTACTTGACGAAAAAGCGCGTCCATTTGTTTTTCGTAATAGTCAATTTCCCCTTCTAGCGTCGTGATCTGCTGTTTCACATGTTGAATCGAAACATCCAATGTCTGACGTTCTTTTTCTCTTTTCGCCTCATCTTTCAATATCTCTTGAAAGGCCAAGATATTCTCTTGAATGGTGCCTTCCTTTCGTTGAAGAAGACTGCTTAACGCTTCCACCCTGTGCTCATAATTGGATTGCTGGCCTAAAAGCTCGTCTATTTCCCGGCTAAGCCCCTCATATTCCGCTGTATCCGTTTTTAATTGCTTCAGAATAAGGAAGGCTTCTACAAGGAAAGAAAGCTCTGAGGACAAGCCCAGCTGTCTTTTCTTTTCCTCTACTTGCTGCTGGACAGGTTCCAGCTCCAGCTCCCAGTCTTCATATTGCCGGATAATCCTTTCGTACAAAAGCTCCTTCTGCCTCACAAGCGTTTCAGCTGAAGCTGCCTGCACTTGGAAGGAATCGAATGTTCCCCCGCCGCTTCCCTGTTTCATCTGTATTGATTTCAAAAATGGATAAATCGCAAAGAAAACAAAAACAGAAAATCCCGCAAATAAGAAAGTAATCCACCATTTTGTTAAAAAGAAAAGGACAAGCAGAAATGCAGCATCGAACATCACCATCACAGGAAATAACCACGCCCGGGAATGAGCCTGTTTCTCTTTTGTTCTTGTTTCCCCAGTTTCCACTGTACTATGCGATTTGGCCTGCTGTTCCTTTAATCCTTTTAAAGCGGTTTCCGCTTCTTCCAGCTCATGTCTTGCATGATCAAACCGGTCATCCAGCTGTGCCTTTCTGTCCATTAAACGAATGTATTGGCTGACAGCCTCCTTTAATTCCCACTCAAATTCAAGGGAGTCGTCGATCTGATCGAGCTTGACTGAACGCTGCCACTTCAGCTTCGCTGCGGCTTCATCCATTTTTTGTTTCAATGAATCACGTTCTGCTTTACATTCAGCTAAGCGATTTTTGACACGTTCAGCATGAGAAGTTTCATCAACGACACGCTTCATCTCCAGTAACGTATCCTTGTCATAAAGCGGTTGAACTTGTGCCATCGTGGTTTGCAAATGATCTAATTTTTGCTTTAGTGCAGTCATTTGAGCCTTTTTCGGGTGAAGGTGTGATTCTAATTTATCCAATTCATGCTCTGTTTCTGCTCTAAAGCGTTTGACTCGTTCTGGATAACGGGCTAATTCTTTTTTTAACTCCATCTTCTTCTCTATCATGGGATAAAGTCGAATGTGTTCAGTTAACTGCTGAATCTGTTCTTCTGTCTGCTTCATTTCATTTTGAAGCGCTGCGATCGTCTCTATGAATTCAGAATGCTCCCGTTTTTTTTCTGAATAACGGCCTTCTGCCAATCTAGCTTGTTTCAGCTGGCCAGTCAGCTCTTTTAAACGATCAAGCTGCTGGTTTAATTCTGGCTTGCGTCCATTTGGTTTAAACAGCTGCTCCTGCTGCTTAAGCAGCCTGCTATCCATCTTGGAGGCCGCATCTGAGCCAAATAAACTTGAGAAAAGCAGAAATTCACCAATTTGATCTTCGTTTAAGGCTTGGACATTTTGCAGTCCAAACACATCAAATGAGTAGATTGATTGGAATAATCTGCGATCCGTTCCCTTTAAAAGAGTCCGCAGGAATGCTTCGTCTTTCACTTCACCATTCGGTAAAAACACCTGTGCTTGACCGCCTCGATCGGACGATCTCTCAATGTGAATGACACCTAACTCTTCATCTAAGCAAGTGAGGGAGCCGCCATAGAAAGATCCTTGCTTCGGCTTGTACATCTTGTTTTTTGAAAAACCAAATAACATCGACTCAATAAACGCCTTCAATGTCGTTTTCCCCCGATTCATTCAGGCCGTAAACTAGCTGAAAACCGTCATCAGAAAAGTGAAAGGTTCGATTTGAAAATTTCCCGAAATTCGCTATATGGAGTGAACGTATTTTCATCATACCTCTCCTTTTCTCATAATTGCTTCAGCTGTTCCGTCAGCAGCCTTTGTGCTTCTTCTTTTATATCCACTTCATCCTCTTTTGTGAGCGCTTTTCCTGACTTTCTGTAGGTTGGGTGACGCTTGATCGGTGAAAGCAGCTCTTCATATGACTCAAACTGTGCAATTTCTGTAGTGAGTTCCTTCAAAAAAGAATCCTCTGGATAGATCACATCCTCATTTGCTCGGCAGTCAATTGACATCACCCAAACGAACACGTCTTCATCTTCCTCCTGCTCATGAAAAACAGTCATCAGCTCTTCGAGGACCTCAAGCTGTGTATGCTCAAAGTAAGAAGGCGCATCACCTATCAATTCAATTCTCACAAAATGAGGAATGCCTTCCTCTTTCAGCTTATTGATTTTGCCTTCCACAAGTGTGACAAGGTCCGTCATATGAGCCGTTTCTGTGATGTCTATTGCCAGTGTCTCAAAGATGATATCTGCACAGCTGATAAAATCCGCTGTGTGAGAATCTTCAGAGAGGTGAATCAAGTAACAGCCTTTTTCTCCCGTTTCTTTTATATGTCTGCCCTGCACATTACCAGGATAAATAATATATGGATCTTCATGCAGAAGGGCTCTTTTATGTATATGTCCGAGCGCCCAATAATCAAAATCTTGCGAAAGGAGCTGCTGAAGCTGAAATGGGGCGTAGGCATCATGGCCTTCTTGTCCGGCTAATGTACCGTGAAGCATTGCAATGTGATAGGCAGCATCTGTCGTTTTGACATAATGAGATGTCATATTTTCATAGACAGCCCGCTCTTTATAGCTAAACCCATAAATGCTCGCGACAAGCTGATCCTCTCGATAATAGGAGTGATCACTTGGTGTACTGCTCGAAAAGACATGTACATTCTCAGGCCACTCAATCGGTGTCCATTCACCGCCTAAATGATCATGATTCCCATAAATAATAAAGACTTCAATCCCATGTGTTTGCAGTCTTAAAAACTGGTTTCTTAAAAAGAGCTGTGCTTTCAGGCTGCGATTTGATTCATCAAATAAATCTCCGCTCAGCAGCACAAAGTCTACTTCTCGCGCAACGGCAAGATCAAACATGTTCTTAGCACTTTGAAATGTACTTTCTTTGAGCCGCTTAAATATAGAATTAGGTATAGTCGACATTCCTGCAAATGGACTGTCTAAATGTAAATCTGCGGCATGAATAAAGGTGAGCTTAGTCAAACGTCTATCTCCTTGTCCGATACTGTCATTGTCCATATTTTATCATGCCATTTTTACGAATGCACGTTCTATCACTCTCATTCTACAAAACACATTTTTAAGGGCTAAAAAAGAGGTTTTGTCTTATTCCATGTTTAATTACATTAAAAACAGAGGAAAGGAAGATGAGGAATGGAGAAGACATACTTTTTAACCGTATTTGATCGGTCGGGTGAGACTTTATTAAATGAAAAAATCACAGCGGATAGTGACGAGAAAGCAAAGGAATTAGGACGTCATCGCTTAATGGAACAGCAATACACAAAGCATTCCCATCGACTCGTTAATCAAGCAGGCAAGCTGCTTTTATTTGAACGTTAAAAAGCCGGCTTTCGCCGGCCTTATGTTCATCTATGCTTTTTGAAAGACAGGTCGTCTTTTTTCTAAAAAAGCCTGTATACCTTCTTTGTGATCATGACTTTTTCTCAGTCTTGCCTGTGCTGCCCTCTCTTTTTGAAGAACTGCTAAGAGCTTTGATTCTGACTGCTGGAAATAGATCATCTTTGTTTCGATAAAGGCTTGAAGCGGCATGTTCATAAACGACTTCACACACACTTTTTGGTACGTATCGACCTCTTCTTGGAACAGCCCGTCTGCAAGGTTCAGCTTTAACGCTTCTTCAGCCGGCAGCTTTTGTCCGCTCCAAATCAATTGTTTGGCGGTTTGCTCACTGACTCTTTTTGTGAGGAAAAAATGCCCCCCGCCATCTGGAATTAATCCTACCCCATTAAAATTCATGGCAAGTTTTGCATCGTGATGCATAAACAAGTAGTCACAGCTTAGGGCAAAGCTAAAAGCGAGGCCTGCCGCTGACCCGTGGATAAGCGCAATCGTCACTTTTTTCATACTAGCTAGTGAAAGTGTAATTCCCTCGATCAAATCCATCACACGATGGAAATCTTCTTCACTTTCCTGCTTAAGCATCATCCCAATATCTCCGCCTGCTGAAAATCCTTTTCCCTCTCCCTTGATGACAACGACTTTAGCACTGCTTTCCTCCGCTGCATCACATGCTTCTTTGAATTCAGCAAACATATCCACATGAAACGAATTATATGCTTCAGGCCTATTGAAAACGATTTCAAAAACATCCCCGTCTAACTGACAATTGATATATGTCATCATCCATCCCCCTTTTCATTTAAAAGCTCATAACTTACTTCCATTTCCATCAAGTAAAACCTTTTTCTCTAAACAAAAAATTTCAAGATCAATTGATACCAAAAATAAGCATAATCATTGAAACAAGAAATATATTTTTATATAGTAAAATAAGAAAGAAAATAAATTTGAAAGGAGGAGGATGATTGATCAGATGTTCCATCATGATATTGGTTAGCTTCATCGTCATGTTTTCTCCTTTTTCAAATGTCGTTTTTGCGTCACAAGCAGAAGCGAGCACACCTAGCCTGATTTCTCCATCCATCTATGATGAAGAAATTAATGCTGTGAAGACACCTTCATTTTCAAAAAAACATGCTTCATCCATTCTGCTGAAGGACAGATTATCAATGGCGGATGCCAAGACTTTTCTGCCAAAGCCTGCCCCATCAGCTGCATTATCCATTGATCTATGTTTTTTGGAAATGAAGTGCGCGATCCCCGTTATGTATCAATCTAATTACCTCTACTGATTCATTTTATTTCATCCGTATTTACTATTAGAAAAAACACAGCCTATCAAATTCGGAGGGATAAAATGAACATTAAAGAAAATGATCTTCCTGGGATCGGAAAGAAATTTGAAATTGAAACGAGAAATAGAGAAAAGATGACGATTGTGATTCATGATGATGGCAGACGGGAAATTTATCGTTTTGACGATGATGATCCAGATGAAGTCCTGTCTACCATTTCACTCGATGATGCTGAATCCCGGCAAATCGCTGCTATTATCGGCGGTATGGTGTATAAACCGCAGGCACTAGAAACCATTGAAATGGCATTCAATGACTTGATCATTGAATGGTTTAAGGTGGAAAAAGGTGCAAAAGCGGTGGGACATACACTCGGTGATTTAGATGTGAGACAAAATTATGAAGTCACCGTGATTGCGATCATTAAACATACAAATGAAAAATTACTCAACCCTGGTGCCGATTCGATTATTCAAGCAAATGATACGATGGTCATTTCGGGCGAAAGAAAACACTTGAAGCGATTGGTACGTGATTTTCTTTCTAGAGGGGGAGAGTGATGAATGGATCATTTAGTCTTTGAAGTTGGGACGGCGCTTATTCTTATCGCCATTGCCAGCTTAATCGCCAATAAAATTAAATTTTCTATCATCTTTCTTCATTGTCCTCGGAATTATT
>NZ_LKCP01000032.1:0-108937 GCF_001518755.1 Bacillus sp. AM 13(2015)
AATTCACCTTTGAGAACTTCACTTGAGATGTGCGCTTGATCATTATCGAGGTGCTAGAGGAACAAACGGGCCAATAATCAGAGATTCTGGCGGTGTATCGAAAATTGAGGATAATTGTACATGATCTGTGTCCCCGATGATAAATAAGGAAGAAGACGATACCCCGACTACTTTAATGCTTCCGGTCTCAATGTTGCGGTTGACAACTGTGAAATTCATCCGTTTTCCTCTCCTTTCGTTTCACTTGGAATATGGGCTAAAAAGTGCTCAATCGCCCGCTTTACATCATGCTTCACATATTCAGCAATTTGCTCTGAACGCTGCAACGGTGTCATATCTTCCCGGTGTGGTAACTGTCCCGCATAGTATTTGATCCTGCTGTCAATTTGCTTGCGAATGTCCTCAATGATATGGTGTTTGTTGCTTTCATCGAGGGATCCTTCATATCGCTGTTCTAGTTCTTCAAGAAGTTCTGGAGCTTCTTCATTTAAAAATGCATCGACAAGCTGCCGTGTTTGATTGAAAAATTGATCAGCCATTTCTTGCTGCATCATTCCAATTCCCGGGGTTGTTGTTTGGCCCACTTCAAAGTTTTGAACACTGTTTGGATCAGATGGGTTGAGGCCGATATTCAGCGTCCCTTCTAGCCGTTCGATTTTCAGTTGATCAAATTGATAATCAATCCGTTCTATATTCGTTGTCGGTTTATCTTTGATCATTTGTATTTCCTGCTGAAGCTCGTTAAGCCTTTTTTCAAGCATCATGATTTGTTGCGATTGTTTTTGAATGATGCCATATACTTGTGAAGCGTTGCTCTGATAATCATACATTTACCTACACCTCCGGGGATTGCAGATGACTTAAGTTGTTGGTGACTGAAGCGGTACAAAAGGTGCTGTGCTTGCGCCTTGAGATTCTTCAATTCCTTGTGTACCTGCTGCGGCAGGCGCTGCTTCTACGTAGCTTCCCGTGTTATACAGGTTGGAAAGGGCTTTGATGGATCCAGCACTCCCGATTTGCAGAACAGAGGAGTTACTCACAGACTCCACACGTAAATAATTAATTTGTATCGCTTGATTAATATAGAAGTTCAACGGATCCTCACTCCTTACAAGTTACCAACAAGCGGTTGATCTATGACATCACTGTCGTACGTATTTGTCACACTTTTGTAGTTGCTAATTTGCAATTGATCACCTGTATTAAAACTGCCTGCGCCAGCAAACGTTTTAACCTGACTATTTGGAGAAATGGTGATACAGTCTCCAACATGAACGACTCCGCTCGTTCCGACGGCATTTACTTTAAAGGCTCCCACAATAGCCGGCATAGCGGTGCACATCCTTTATAAAATTAGGGCACTTTGTTTTTGGGCGTTTCACCATAGCTTATGATGGGGCTTTTAATGTGTGATTGTCTTTTTGAAAGCTTTTCATGAGAGGAATTAGATGTATGGCTTACCCTTTTTTTGAGCAATCTTTAGAGGTGGATTTGATGCCTTTATTTAAGAGCATGTCAAGCTCTTGACTGCATCTGATGGTTTCTTCCGCATTCATCCCGAATTTTTTTGCAGTCTCAATTAAATGTAATCTTTTTTGTTCAATTTCATAATTGATCATAACGGACGCCAACTCTCACATTTTTTATCAAATAGAAGGATATGGTTAGTATACCCTATTTTTCTATAAAAAAAGCTGTTTCGTCAATATGAGTAATAAAGTGACAAAATTCGAAAGTGTTCTTACGTGCCAAATTTTTCTTTTCTGATCTCAGCCTGTAAATAACGTCGTCTTTTGTTGATATACTGCCGGATTAAGTCTCGTTCAGATGGTAGGATGTCTTTTCGATCTTTCGTATATGGATCATCTCCAATTCGGTCCACAATCAATTCATGCCATTTCTCGATGATTGGGCATAGCCGGTCTTCTACAAAATGTGTATCGAGTACATGCTGGAAAAGTGTGTAATAGGCTTCTTTAAACGAAGGGATATCTAGTAATCTAGCAGTTAATGTATTAAAGCCGTTTACTGGGATATAATCAAACGCCATTTCTTCTCCATGAATGTCACGACCCCATGTTGCATCATAATCCCAAGGAAGTACTTGAAACCGCCCTTGTTCATTCACATAAAGAGCGTAGTTATGAACAAAACCATCAAAGTTTTGTGTGCATACCACACCGATGAGCCAGCGGAAATATTGTGTCACATCTAGGTATTGTTCAATTTTTTCTGCAAAAGTGTCATCTCTTGCTGTGTTGAGAAAGTAAATAAATTCACTCAGCTGCTGATCATGTTGAGACGTCCCCGTTTTTTTCTCGTATCCGAGAAGAAGGTGCTTTTTTGGCTTCTTATCAAAAGAACTCAAAAGGGAGAAGTTCGCGTCGTCATCAACCGCATAATAAATGCCGCCTCCTGAAAGCTGCCGTTTTTGAAGAAAGAACTCATCGACGGATTCTATTTTCAAATAAATGCCTTCTTTTCTTCCGTTTATGGTGAGAAACACATGAGAAGCGGCTGGACTAAGCACCCCCATCTGCTCAAAGAAATAAAAAGATAGTCTGTTTCGGATAAACGAAGGGTCATTGTACTCTGCATTTAAATGAAAGATGGATTCGCCTTGTCTTTGTTTTGGCTTTCGATATTCAATTTGATAGGACTTTTTCTTAAGCTTTCTAATGTGTGAACCGCGGTATGAAGCATAAATATGTGATTTGATTTGGCCTGTTTTCAGAATAGCTTCAACAGGTTCATCGTTCCAAATGTCTTTTTTTAGTTCAATCAGGTCCTTTGGATGAATCCACATATCAAGTTGTTTTAAAGGTTCCGTGTTCATACGTTCATCAGCCTCCTATATGCTCTTCTTTACAATATGAAAGTGAAGGAATGTCCTGTACCGGCTGGTAGGTATTCATGGAGTTTTAAAGGAAAGAGGCATTCGTCACGAACACTTGTCTACCGAGTCTCGTAACATAAAGCAGAGAAGATAAACAGCTTTGTCTGTTTGTTTTGTCGCAGCATAGACTGGGAGGGGAATTGTTCGTGAGTACATTTGATCATTCACACATTGAACATGCAGTGGCTTCACTTCGAAGTGAGGGACGTGATCATCACTTAGATCGTGAACCAGAATCGAGACGTTCGCATAAGTCAGCTCGTTCTCGTCATTCAAATCGCGGTCATTGGTTCTTTGGTGGTGGACGCCGTAAATCACGCCGCAGTAAAAAAAGCTACAGAAGCTATCGTTCAAAGAAAAGTTATCGCTCTAAGAAAAGCTATCGTTCGAAGAAAAGCATGAAGAGTAAAAAGTCATATAAAAGCAAGAAATCTTACAGAAGCAAAAAGAGCGAACCGAAAAAGTCATGTCGCAGCAAACACAGATCGCATCATAAGAAGAGCTGCCGCAAGTCACACCGCAGCAAACACAGATCGCATCATAAGAAGAGCTGCCGCAAATCACATCGCAGCAAACACAGATCACATCATAAGAAAAGCTGCCGTAAATCACATCGCAGCAAGCACAGATCACATCATAAGAAGAGCCGCAAGTCACGCCGTAGCCATCGATCTAAACGTTCTCATCACCATAAACGCAGCCGATCTTGCCATAGATGTGGAAAGAAAAAGCATCGTTCTCAAAGAACAGGAAATGTTGAGCGTAAATGGGACCAAGGAAATATGTGGGAATACCGCCGTTTCCGCTAGGCATTCAATCATCATTTTTGAAACCCTTTTTAAAAGAGAGTATGATAAAAAAGGGTTTTTTTATTTCATAGAGAAATAAAATGAGACATCATAACTTAGCGAAATGAAGATTGTGAGGGGAAGACATGAAGTTTTTTACAGGTGAGATACATAGCAGCATGTTTATTGGGGTAGTCATTGATGATGAATGGGTGATGGACGTCAAAAAGGCAGAAGCCAAATTATTTGAGCTTGAGACTCTGCCAAACTCTTTATCTGAGTGCATCAAAATGGGGGACAAGTTTGTAGAACATGTGGGGCAGCTTCTTGATTGGGCTGAGAAAAAAGAAGAAGACCGCGGCTCTTATGTATATCCGCTTTCGGACGTGAAACTCCATGCCCCGATTCCAAAGCCGTCTAAAAACATCATGTGTGTCGGAAAGAATTATCAAGATCATGTTATGGAAATGGGAAGTGCGGCGGATATTCCTAAAGACGTGATGATTTTTACAAAGGCACCTACTTCTGTCATTGGACACGAAGATGAGATTCTTCTTCATGAAGATGTGACAAGTGAATTGGATTATGAAGGAGAGCTTGCTATCGTGATGGGCAAATCAGGGAAAAACATTGCTCCTGAAGAGGTCCGAGATTATATATTCGGTTACACCATTCTAAATGATGTGACGGCAAGAGATTTGCAGAAAAAACACAAACAATTTTTCATTGGCAAAAGCTTAGATACAACCTGCCCGATAGGACCTTATATCGTTCATAAATCAATGATCGAGGATCATGGTGCGCTCCATGTGGAAACAAAGGTAAACGGAGAGGTTCGTCAGTCTGCCAGTACGGAATTAATGATCTTCACAATTGAGAACATCGTCTCCACTCTTTCAAAAGGGATGACGCTAGAAGCAGGTGACATCATTGCAACTGGTACACCTTCTGGGGTAGGGAAGGGCTTTGAACCGCCTAAGTTTTTAGCTTCTGGAGATCGAATTGACATCACGATTGAACCGATTGGGACGCTGACAAATCACGTCAAATAAAGCACGTGATGACACAGGATTGTCGCTTTGTGTTCGACTTATTTCGTGGTACGATGAGAAGGTACTTGTTCTGATAAAGGGGGAAATCACAAATGGGAACACATTTACATATCACAGCATGGGTGCTGGGGATTATTTTATTCTTCGTAGCCTTTGCTCTAGCAGGTAAAAACGACAAAGGCGCTAAAATTGTGCACATGATCGTTCGCTTATTCTACTTGATCATTATCGCAACAGGCGTAGAGCTGTATGTTCGCACAGGAATGAAAATTCCAGGTTTCGGGGGCGAGTATATCGGAAAAATGATTCTCGGTATCCTAGTGATCGGTTTCATGGAAATGGTCCTAGTGCGCAAGAAAAAAGGAAAATCGGTGACTGGTGTGTTGATTGGTTTTATCGTATTTGCGATTGTGACCATTCTTCTCGGTTTACGTCTGCCGATCGGTTTCCATATCTTTTAATATAAAAAGGACATTGCTTATACGAAGCAGTGTCCTTTTTATGTGGCATCAAATTGTGAAACGATCCGTTGTCCATCTGAAGTGGTCCATTCAAAACGAATGTGACTGGAGGCAGGGTCATGGTGACATTGAAGTGCAAGTGATTGCGTATCTGCCGAAAACTGAAAGAAAGAGACGCGCTGCAATGAATGAAAGGAAGAGAAGACACAATCATAGACGGAAAAACCAAGCTGCTCTACCTGCTCAAGGATGTGATCAAAGACGTTCTCCGGTACGAACATGAGAAGATCGAGCAAGCCTTTGGCAAGGGACGCCGTATATTGAATTTTTTCTCCTCCTTGTACTTCTATTAGCTGCCCGTTTTCATGAAGAACCATGGAACCAAGCAATTCTCCTTTTGTCCATCGGTCATTTTCCTTCAAACAGATCATTGTGCTTTGAAGACTTTCTGGCAGCATGATCTCTCCTTCTTCATCTTCAATCAGACAATGTCCGTTTTCAATGAGCAAATACCCGTTACACCATCTTCTGCTGCAGCGTTCAAGCTGCTTCATTCGATTCTCCATTTGCAAAAGCTCCTTTCCTCTTTCTTTTCTTACCAAATCAAGCCTGTCCTATACGCCGGGAAAAAAGGACAAATCAACTATCAAGGAGACGATGCATAAACTAAGAAAGGCTGAATGAGAACACTTGAGGAAAAACGGATGGGAGCTGATGATGATGTGTGGAATTACAGGCTGGGCAGACTTTAAAAAGCAGCTCATCCAACAGGATCATGTAATCAATCAAATGACAGATACATTATCTAAAAGAGGGCCAGATGATACAAATACGTGGAAAAGTGAGCATGTTCTTTTCGGGCATAAAAGGTTAGCGGTGGTAGATGTAGAAGGCGGAAAGCAGCCGATGACATATACACATCAAAACCATGCTTATACGATTGTATACAATGGAGAGCTCTATAACACGGAGGATATAAGAAAAGAATTGTTAAAAAGGGGGCACCGCTTTCTTGGGCATTCTGATACAGAAGTTCTTCTTCATGCCTATACAGAATGGAAGGAAGAGTGTGTCTCCCATTTTAATGGCATTTTTGCATTTGTGATCTGGGATAGTGAGCGTGAATTGTTATTTGCAGGGAGAGATCGGCTCGGTGTCAAGCCATTTTTCTATACAGAACGTCATCATTCCTTCTTATTTGGTTCAGAGATTAAAGCACTTCTTGCTCACCCTGATATCAAAGCAAAAGTCGATCATGAAGGCTATCGGAGATCTTTGGCTTAGGGCCGTCAAGAACACCAGGCCAAGGAGTGTTTAAAGGGGTAAAAGAGCTGAGACCTGCACATGCCTTGACCTTTTCAAAAGACGGCCTGCGCGTGTGGAGATACTGGAATGTCAAAAGCAAGGAGCATACTGACTCACTTGATGACACCGCACAGCACATTAAGCATCTCTTTACAGATGCTGTGACAAGACAGCTTGTCTCTGATGTGCCTGTATGTACATTTTTATCTGGCGGCGTCGATTCTAGTGCCATTACTGCCATTGCCGCTAAGCACTTTGAGAAAATAGGGAAAGCACCGCTTCATACGTATTCCATTGACTACGAAGAAAATGATCAATTCTTTGAAGCCAGTCAATTCCAGCCGAATGCTGATGGCCCGTGGATTGATCAAATGACCAAAGCGTTTCAAACGAATCATCACAACTGTATCATCGGGCAAAAAGAGCTGGCTGCGTATTTGAAGGAAGCGGTTGAGGTTCGAGATTTACCAGGGATGGCAGATATCGATTCTTCTTTACTTATATTCTGCCGAGAAATTAAAAAGGATTTCGTTGTTGGTTTATCAGGTGAGTGTGCTGATGAGATTTTTGGCGGCTATCCTTGGTTTCACATGGCAAATGAAACAAATAGTTTCCCTTGGATGAGATCGACAGAAGCAAGAACGCAGCTCCTGCAAGACTCGTGGCAAAAAAAGCTGTCACTTAAGGAATATGCGCAAAGCAAATATGAAGAAACGGTGGCAGAAACGCCTCTTTTAGATGGAGAAACTGGAGTCGATAAAGCCCGGAGAGAACTTTTTTACTTAAATATGATCTGGTTTATGACAACACTGCTTGATCGAAAAGATCGAATGAGTATGGGTGCTAGTCTTGAGGTACGTGTGCCATTTGCAGATCATCGCCTTGTCGAATATGTGTGGAATATTCCTTGGGAAATGAAAATGCATGGAAATCGTGAAAAAGGGGTTTTACGAAAAGCATTAGAGGGAATTTTACCGAATGAAGTGCTTTATCGAAAGAAGAGTCCTTACCCGAAAACACATCATCCAGCCTATACTCAGGCTGTGAAAGAGATGCTAACAAATTGTCTCGCGCAAAAAGATTCTGTCCTTCACGAATTTTTAGATCCACATCAATTAAAGCAGCTGATTGAAACGGAAGGAGCTTCCTTTCATGTGCCTTGGTATGGCCAGCTCATGAAGGGCCCGCAGTTGATTGCCCATCTAGCACAGATTCATCATTGGTTTGAAACGTATCGAATTGATATAGAAGCGTAATAAAGGGTCGGCTTTCTTGTACTTGTTGAAAGGAAGCCGGCTTTTTTGATACATAACATGAGACTTTTTGAGCACATCAAAAGTTGATCTAGTCTTTCTAATTTGTATAATTAACTTAAAGTGAATTAATTTGGAGGAAAAAGGATAATGAAAATCATTGTGATCGGAGCGGGACCAGGGGGACTTGCGGCAGCTATGATGCTTCAAAGCAAAGGACATGAAGTTCATGTATACGAAAAACAGTCCTTTGTCGGCGGACGTAATGCTAAGTTTCAGCTTGGTGATTTCACGTTTGATACAGGTCCTACCTTTCTAAGCATGATTCATATTGCAGAGGAGCTGTTCACCTTTGCTGGTAAAAATCTTTATGACTATATCGATGTAATTGAATTAAAAGAGATGTATAGATTAATTTTTCAAGACAATCAGCTGGATATGATTCGAGATCGCGATGAAATGTACAAACGATTAGAAGCCTTTGCACCTGGTGAGGGCGAAGGATATCTAAGATTTATGAAGGATACAAAGCGCAAAATGGATCGGCTCACACCAATTTTACAAAGTAAAATGGACCGCTTTCATCATTACCTTCGCCCGAAGGTGATCAAAGCACTTCCACAGCTTTCGCTAAATAAAAGTTTGTATGATGTACTGTCAGACTATTTCTCGAATGAATCAGTGAAATATGCCTTTACATTTCAATCAAAGTACTTAGGAATGTCGCCGTGGGAATGTCCTGGTGCGTTCTCAATCCTTTCATATATGGAGCATGATACAGGTGTATTCCATCCTAAGGGCGGTGTCAATCAGCTGTCAGAAGCGATGGCAAAGGCGGCGGTTGAAGCTGGTGCAGAGATTCATCTGTCAGCTGGCGTCGAAAAGCTGCTCACGGAGGGAAGGAAAGTAAAAGGCATTCGTTTAGAATCTGGGGAAGAAATACAAGCAGATGAGGTTGTCGTCAATGGAGACTTTGCACATGTGATGACAAGGCTTGTCGAGCCAGGTCTTTTAAAGAAATACAGTGAGAAAAAACTAAAAAAAGAAAAAATTCTCATGCTCTACCTTTATGCTCTATTTAGGATTGGATACCATGTACGATGAGCCGCATCATACCATTGTTTTTTCCGATGATTATGCTAGATTCGTCAAAGGCATTACGAAAACATATGAGCTGCCAGATGATCCGTCTATTTATATTCAAAATGCAAGTGTAACCGATGACTCACTTGCTCCAAAAGGAAAATCAGCTCTTTATGTGCTTGCTCCAGTTGCCAATAACCAAAGCGGTATTGATTGGGAAGCGCATCAAGATGAATTTAGAGAGCTTGTGCTGGATACATTGGAGCGGAAAACCGGCTTTCAGAATGTCAGGCAGCATATAGAAGTTGAGCGGATGATCACACCGAAGCAATGGGAGGAAGACCTTTACGTATATGAAGGAGCTACATTTAACCTTGGCCACCAGCTCACGCAGATGATGGTTCTAAGGCCGCACAATGAATTTGATGAATTAAAGCACTGCTGGCTCGTTGGAGGAGGAACACATCCAGGAAGCGGACTGCCAACCATTTTAGAATCAGCGCGTATCACGACAAATGCCATTCTTTCAAAAGAGAAACATTCACATAAAACAATGCGGCATCAAGAAAAGGGGAGCGCCTCATGAAACAACATATATTGATTGCAGGTGGCGGTATTGGCGGAATGATCTCAGCGCTTTATTTGAAAAAAGCGGGACATGATGTCACCCTTGTCGAAAAAAATGAACGGCTTGGCGGGAGACTTGCTTTTGTACGTGAGAAAGGATATAAAGTAGATGAAGGTCCGACCATTGTCCTACTTCCTGACATGTTAAAAGGCATTTTACATGAGGTAGGAATTGACGAATCATCTCTTGATCTGTTGCAGCTTGATCCGCTGTACACAATTCAATATCAAGATGGAACCTCCTATACGAAATACTCTGATGCACGTCGTCAGCTAGATGAAATCAGACGTGTATTTCCAAAAGAAGATCAAGGATTCCAGAGGTTTATGGAAGAAATGACGGACCGGTTTCAAGAAGGGCAGAAAGCTTTTCTAGAAAAATCATTTCACGAAAAACGTACATTTTTTACAAAAGCCAATATGAAGATTTTAATGAAATTAAAGGCGTATCGAACGGTACAAAGCGCTCTGAAAAAATATTTCTCAGACGAACGCCTGCGAGATGCATACGCACTTCAAACCCTCTATGTTGGGGGAAACCCGTATGAAGCATCGGCCATTTATTCGCTTGTTTCATATAGTGAGCACGCACATGGTATTTACTATTTAAAAGGCGGTTATGCAAGTTTAGTAGATATATTGGAAGGGCAGCTTATCAAAATGGGTGTGCATGTAAGAAAAAATGAAGAAGTCACGCAATTGGTATTTGAGGGAAAACGGGCAGTCAAAGCAAAAGTGAATGATGAACATGTAGCCGCTGATGCATTTGTGATCAATGGAGATTATCCAGCTGCGTTAAAACAGTTTGGTTTAGACGAACAAGATCGCCGAAAATACGTGCCGTCCTCTGGCTGTATGATGGTGTATCTTGGTTTAAACAAGATGTATCAGGAAGCACCTGTTCATCAATTTTTTATGGGAGAACACTTTGATCAGCATATGAAAGAGGTTTTTCAAACGAAAACGATTCCTCAAGACCCGTCATTTTATACATTTAATCCATCGATCATTGATCCATCTCTTGCCCCAGATGGCTGCAGTGTTCTATACATGCTCGTTCCCGTTCCTTCAGGAGATCATATCAACTGGGAAGAGGAGACAGATTTTGTCGAGAACATGGTGGGTGTCCTTGAGAAAAGAGGTTTTCCGGGATTACGAGAGTCGATTGTCTGGAAAAAGGTCAGGACACCAAATGATTCCTTGCGAGAAGGATTGTTTGAAGGCGGCAGCTTTGGACTTGCGCCTAATTTGTTCCAATCAGGTGTCTTCCGCCCGCAAGTGAAGGTCAGTGAGACAGACAATCTTTATGCGGCAGGTGCTTCCATCCATCCGGGCGGCGGGGTGCCGATCGTGATGCAAAGTGCGAAGCTCATGGCTTCTGTACTACTAAAAGATTTGAATGATAGAAAGGAAGTGAAGATAAGTGGTTGATGTACAAACAGCATTAAAAGTGTGTGAGGAAACCATTCAAACCCATTCCAAAACGTTTTACCGGGCCTTTTCCATGCTGCCTAAAAAGAAAAGACAGGCCGTCTGGGCCGTGTATTCCTTTTGCCGGAGAGCAGATGACATTGTGGATGAGTCGCCTTCGCCACAAGAGGACCTTGCATCCTTTCGGGAGACGTTTGATCGATTTTTACAAGGTGAGGTAGACCGGAATGATCCGATATGGGTGGCGCTAGAGCATACATTTCAAGAGTTTCGGATGGATGAAGCCCCGTTTCGTGACCTGCTCCAAGGACAGGAGATGGATTTAGAGCAGCAGCGATACGAAACGTTAGATGAACTGCTCATCTATTCCTACCATGTTGCTAGTACCGTTGGACTCATGCTCCTTCCCATTATTGCACCGCGTAAAAAAGAGCAGCTAAAAGAAGCAGCCATTTCGTTAGGGATCGCTATGCAGCTAACCAACATTCTTCGAGATATCGGCGAAGATCAGGCTGAAAGAGACCGCATTTATTTGCCAAAGCAAGTGATGGATCAATTCGGGTACACAGAGCAAGAATTGAAGGAAGGGATTGTCAATCAAGCTTTTCAGCACGTCTGGGAGTACATTGCTTTTGAGGCAGAGGCATACTACGAGGAGTTTTTTGACCATCTTCATGAATTCCCGCTATATTCACGTATACCGGTGAAAGCAGCAGCCCACTTTTATAAAGCCATCTTAGATAAAACAAGAGAAAACGAATACCGCGTCTTTACAGAGCGAGCATTTATTTCAAAACAGGAAAAAGCACTTATTTTAGAAGATATTACGTAAAAAAGGACTGCACCCCGCAGTCCTTTTTATGTGGAAGAAAAACGATATGCCGTCCATACTCTGGAACGCCAGCGCCTATACATAAAGATGCCTCTGACCCATTCATCCACGATAAAAGAAATCCAAACCCCGATGAGCCCCATTTCAAGCTGAATGCCTAACAAGTAAGCGATCGGAAGCCCAATTCCCCACATTGAAATCATCGCCATATACACTGGAAACTTCGCGTCACCAGCAGCCCGCAATGAATTAATAATGACCATATTAAAAGAGCGTCCCGGCTCTAAAATGATCGTCAATAGGAGAAGTGTGGCGGCGATTTGAATGATTTCATGATTGCTAGTGAAAAACGTAAGCAAATGCGTCGATGATAAAGATAAAGCAGTGGAAGAAAGAAGAGAGATCGCAATGGCCCAGTATAAGCTTTTCATACATCTGCGGTAGGCCGCATCGAATTCTTTCGCTCCAATATGGCGTCCAATTAAAATCTGTGTGCCTTGGCTAATCGCTGCACCAAATAACATAATGAACATCATCAAATTTTGAGTGTAGACCTTTGCTGCTAAAGCCTGCGTCCCCATAAATGTAATAAACAGTGTAATGATCATTTGAGAGCCGTTATAAGAAAGCTGCTCTCCAGCAGAAGGAATGCCAATTTTTAGCAACCTTTTTAAATGCGTCCGCTGGATGTGAAACATGCTCTTCAGCGAAAAGCGCAACCCAATTCGGCGGCGGACAATGAGAATCATCGCCATCAATCCGATCAATCGAGCCAGCGAGGTTGAAAAGGCAACACCCATGACACCTAATACCGGAAAGCCAAACGGACCAAAAATGACCAAATAATTGCCGGCAACGTTTAGCAAATTCATTCCGATGGTGACATACATCGTGTCTCTTGTATATCCGTAGCTTTTTAAAATAGCACTATACGTCATAATAAGCGCTTGAATAAAAGAAAGCAGCCCGACAATTTGTAAAAAGACCGCCGCATCCGGCATGAGTTCACTTGATAAGCCCATCATGTGCAGAATTGGAACAGCTAACATAAACATGAGGAGACTAATGACAAAGCTGATCAAGAAGTTGGTCCCTAGTGAGACATAGGCGACTTGAGTCGCTTCCTGCTTGCGGTCAGCTCCTAGAAGCTGCGCAATCACAATGGTCGTTCCTGTTGTAATGAAGCTGAACATGACAATTAATAAATTCAGGAGCTGGTTGCTTACACCTACTGCGGCCACACTGTTATCAGAGTATTGGCTGAGCATAAGTGTATCAGCGCTCCCCATGAGCATATATAAAGAGATTTCGATAAAAATAGGCCAAGTTAATGCAAATAATGAAGGGTGCGTTTTCTCATCTTTGGCTTGAACCTTTTCATATGACAGGGTTTGAGATTTCATCACAAAGCCCCCTTTCGTATAAATCCGATTTATAGTGTACCTTGCATCGACTATAATAAGAAGAGATGAAACCGAAACTTATTGGAGAAATACGACTTCATAAGGGGATGAATATGAATCGATTTATTACATTTACTGTACCGCCGTTTCCTATTTATATAGCTTCAGGTAGAGGGATATTTCATCAAGGAGAAAGACATATCTCAAGAACCTTCGCTGTATTTGATCTTCTCTATGTCACAAAAGGTGAACTATGGATGACAGAGGACGAGGAGGCTTTTCACGTAAAAGAAGGTGAATATATGATTCTCTCACCGGGCCTGTCACATGGCGGACATCTGCCATGTGAAGAGGATACCTACTATGAGTGGCTGCATTTCTCAATTGATCGATTTGAGCTGACGAACCGGCCGAGAGAACACTGGATTGATATGAAACAAAACCAAGCCACCTTCGAAAAGCCGGCAACATATGAATTTAGCCTGCCTCGTTTAGGAAAAGTGAAGGGACGAAGTGTGTTAGAAAAACACCTTTCAGCGATGAGCGCACTAAATCATGATGCATCTGAACTTCCGCTGAAAAAACAGCTTCTATTTGAGGAACTGCTCATTCACCTGCAAAAGGAAGCATTTCATATTCCAAGTGCAAAGGAGACTGTCGCATCAGAAGTGGTTCACTATCTTGAGCATCACTTTATGGAGAAATTGCATATGGAGCAGCTTGCAGAGAAGCTGCACTATCATCCTGACTACATGACAAGGTGTATGCAGACGGTGTATGGATTGACGCCAAACCAGTACAGCCATCGTCTCAAGATCGAAAAAGCTAAAAGCATGCTCGCTTCAACGAATGAAAAAATCGCAGCCATTGCAGAGCATGTAGGCATTGACGACCCTACTTATTTTTCTAAGCTGTTTCGGCAAAATGAAGGCATGACGCCGATTGAGTACCGTCATCTAGCAAAAAGAACGACAAAGTAAAGGAACGTGAACAGATGAAAAGAGAAAAGGAAGAGCTTGTGAACATACGTCCATTAACCGAAACGGACTTAGAGACGGTGTGGCATTTAAAATTTAAAGCACCAGACCAGTCCTATCGAAAATGGAATGCCCCTTATTTTTATGAACACGAAATCCCGCTTTCTGCATTTAAGAAGCGTTACTTACAGGATGAATCCATTCCCCAAAAGCTATATGGCATTGAAATAGACGGTGATATCAAAGGTACCGTATCATATTATTGGGAGAATGAACGTACACGGTGGCTTGAATGCGGCATTGTCATTTATGACTCACGCTTTTGGAGCGGGGGCGTTGGGACAAAGGCATTAAATCTATGGATTGATGTATTATTTACGCATATTGATATCCCTCGAATTGGTCTAACCACTTGGTCAGGGAATGAACGGATGATGCGGTGCGCAGAGAAATGCGGATTTGTCCTTGAGGGGAGACTGAGAAAGGTCCGTTATTATCAAGGAGAGTATTATGATTCGATGCGCTACGGAATGCTGAGAGAAGAATGGCGAAGCCTCCCGCGCAATATCCTCTGAATCATTATTTTTTTAGGAAAAAAGCATCATATAATGGAATGAACTGAAGAAGAAGGGTGGCAGATGAATGTGGGCTGGATCACTGGATGGTTTGTTTCTATTCTAGTCGCAATCTATCTATTGATAGATGCACCAAAACATGGGAAAAATAAATGGTTATGGTCTATTTTAGGTCTTTTATTCGGGCTCTTTGCATTTGGGATATACCTCATCAAAACAGGAAGAAAAGGATTGGGCTGGACAGTTCTGATCGTGTCCATCATCATCTATTCTATTGTTATGCTAGTCTATGTCTTTTACTTCCTGTTGCTGATCATCGGATACTCAAACGCATCATAGAGAGCGCGTATACATAATAAGGGGGAGTTTAATCTTGAGAATAACGGGTCTATTCGTTTCACTTGCTGTTGCTATCTATTTATGGTTTGATGCGCCAAAGCATCACAAAGACAAATGGCTGTGGGCCATTTTAGGCGTGCTTTTTAGTACCATCGTACTCGGTATTTATTTGATCAAGACAGAGAGGAAGGGGCTGGGCTGGACGATCTTGATTTTAACCATCTTGTTTTATCTCATGCTGCTCATCTCTGTTTTGATCGGTGTTATTCTTTTTTATCAGGCGCCTTCATGAAGAAGGGCCTTTTTCTTTTACCTTTTGAGCCGGAACACCAGCAATGACGATCTGCTCTTCATGAAAGGAATGATTCACCACGGCATTTGCTCCAATTGAGATATGATTTGCAATATAAATGTCTCCAAACAGCTTAGCACCGGGCCCAATCCATACGTGATCTCCAATGGTTGGTACATCCTTTTCGGAATGGTTTTGACCAATATTCACCCCTTGATGAATATCACAAAATGCCCCAATTTTTGCGTGCTTATTTACAATTAAGAGGCCAGTATGATTGATTCTAAGGCCGGGGCCAAAGACGCCAATTGGGATATCAAAGCCAAGCTGCATCCCTTTCTTTTTATGTAAATAGCGGTAAAACCATTTGCGCAGTGTAGCGCCGCTATTAGAATAGTATTCATATTTTCGTAAATACCTTTGATATTTCCATATATCGTCCCCAAACCATTTTGGCCTTCTGCGCGTGATAGCTAATGCTTTCTTATCCTGCGTTAAGTAATGGTGAAGATCGTGCTTTGTTAAAATCATCAAAATTCCCCTCTCCATCCCTTATGTTTCAGAGAAATTATACCATCCAAACCATTTATATCAAGAATAAACAGTGTGATTTCTTCAATTTTCTACCTTCATTTCATCCAAATTTCTGCATAAAATGAGCGCTTTGAATTGAATAGAACAAATGAACCAGGAAAAATGATTTGTAATTTTTTTCAATGTCAATCCGTCTCATGCGTTCCGTCTCCTTATGGCAGTAAGGTTTGTAAAAATCACTCGAAAATACTCATTAAAAAGAGAATATTGTATTCATATGCTTTTCGAATCATCTTTTTGAATACAATTGACTTTCCTATCTCACATCCTCTAGGCTAGTAAATGAAAATGATAATCTTTATCAATTGGAGGAGTGTTTTATTATGTCCATCAAAACCGTTTCTAAAAATCAGCAATTTTTAGAGCAGCAAAGTCAAAGAGAATCTAATGCAAGGTCTTATCCGAGACGGTTCCCATTAGCCATGCAAAAAGCCGAGGGCATGATCGTGACAGATGCGGATGGCAGAGAGTTTTATGACTGTCTAGCAGGCGCAGGAACACTTGCACTTGGCCACAATCATCCGGTTGTGATAGAAGCGATTGAACGTATGCTTCATGAAAAAAGGCCATTGCATACGTTGGACATAACCTCAGAAATTAAAGAAGAGTTTGTGAATGAAATTTTTTCTCACCTGCCAGAAGAGTTTGCAAAGAGAGCAAAAATTCAATTTTGTGGACCAACTGGCGGTGATGCCATAGAAGCTGCGATTAAATTAGTCAAGACTGCGACAGGAAATCGTTCCATTCTTTCTTTCCACGGTGCTTATCACGGTGCGACACATGGCACGATGTCATTAAGCGGGAATTTGTCTCCAAAGGAAAGAGTGCAAGGGTTAATCCCAGATGTGCATTTCATGCCTTATCCATATGAATATCGCTGTCCATTCGGAATTGGCGGGAAAGATTCACACCGCATTTCCAGCTCTTATATTGAGCGTGTATTAAATGATCCTGAAAGTGGTATTCTTCCGCCAGCAGGTATGATCTTTGAAGCAGTACAAGGTGAGGGAGGCTCAATTCCAGCATCTATTGAATGGATGCAAGAAATGAGAAGAATCACAAATGAAAAAGGCATTCCGCTCATTATCGATGAGGTTCAATCAGGCATTGGCCGAACAGGTAAGATGTTTGCTTTTGAACATGCAGGAATTGTGCCAGACGTCATTGTATTATCTAAAGCCATTGGTGGAAGCCTGCCGCTTTCAGTTGTGATTTATGATAAAGATTTGGATCAATGGAATCCAGGGGCACACATTGGCACATTTAGAGGAAATCAAATGGCAATGGCTGCAGGAACCGCTACGCTTAAATTTATAAAAGAAACGAATCTGCTTGATCATGTTGACCAGTTAGGGAATCGCATGCAGGCTTATCTAAAAGACATTCAAAAAAATGTACCTGCTATCGGTGATGTTCGAGGAAGAGGATTAATGATTGGTGCTGAAATAGTTAATCCAAATGAGAAGCAGGATGTGGATGGAAGTTATCCAGCAAATCCTGAGCTAGCCAGTCTCATTCAAAAGAATTGCTTCGATAAAGGCTTAATTGTAGAGACAGGAGGCCGTTTCGGCAGCGTCATTCGATTCTTACCGCCATTGATCATGACTGAAGAACAGCTTGAACAAGTTATCGCTATTTTCAAAGAGGCCGTATACGATGCAATCAACTAAAGCTTCTGTGGATTCATTATTTATCAATCAAAGCCAGCTTGGAAGAGAGTCCTTCCAAGCGGCTCTTCATACATCTATCGACAGCTTACTGGACCAATGGCAAAAAGACCAAGGACCATACAGTGGAATATTGCCTGGGAAATTAGCGGCTAGTGTCGAATCATTATTTCAGTTTCAACCGTCTGGCGAATCAATTGAATCTGTCTTTCAAGATATAAAGCAGCACCTTTTGCCACATCTGGTTGATGTATCGCATCCAAAATGCTTGGCACATTTGCATTGCCCGCCGCTTATACCTGCACTTGCCGCAGAGGTGATAGTAAGTTCATTTAACCAATCAATGGATTCCTTCGATCAAAGCGGTATTGCATCTTTGGTTGAGGAGGAAATTCTAAAGTGGCTATGTGCGAAGTTTTCTTATGGAAATCTAGCAGATGGGACATTTACGAGCGGTGGAACCCAATCTAACTACATGGGGCTGCTTCTTGCAAGAGATGCTTTTTGTGAAAACACATGGCAATGGAATGTTCAGCAGAAAGGCTTGCCGAGTGAGGCTCACCGCATGAGAATTCTTTGCTCTAAGAATGCTCACTTCACTGTGAAAAAATCTGCATCCCAGCTAGGCTTAGGGGAGCAGGCGGTTGTTCTGATAGAGACAGATGAGCATCACCGCATGGACCTCAACGATTTGAAGAAGAAACTTGTTGAGTTAAAGGAACAGGATCTCCTGCCTTTTGCGCTAGTGGCGACTTGCGGGACAACTGATTTTGGCAGTATTGACCCGGTTCGAGATGTGTATGACATCGTCAAACCATACGGTCTGTGGATACACGCAGATGCTGCCTATGGTGGAGCGCTTGTATTAAGTGAAAACTACCGAGATAAATTAGATGGTGTTGAGCTGGCTGATTCCATCACGATCGACTTTCATAAACAATTTTATCAGCCGATCTCCTGCGGAGCATTTTTGCTGAAGGATAAAAGGCATTTCGGCTTGATCAATTATCATGCAGATTATCTTAATCCAAAAGAAGATGAACTGGATGGAATACTACATCTCGTCAATAAATCTGTCCAAACGACGCGCCGGTTTGATGCATTGAAATTGCTTCTTTCTCTTCGTCTGATTGGGGAGGAAGGGTTTGGTGACATGATTGACCATACCATTGATTTTGCGAAGGATGTGGCTGCGCTTATCGAGAGCAATGATCACCTTGAAGTGATCAATCCTGAGCCAGAAGTCAATGCAGTAGTGTTTCGATTTAAGGGTGCGGATGACATCAATAAAATCATCCATCGAACGCTATTCAAATCAGGAACTGCTGTCATTGCAAAAACAGTGGTGGATGGTCAAACATGCTTGAAATTCACTTTGTTAAATCCGAGAACGACAATCACACATATTGAGGAAATCCTTTCTGACATCGTTGATATCGGGATCGCTCATATTCAATCCGGGAGGGTACTACGTTGAGTCAATATAAACAAATGGCTGAAAATGCAACAATGCAAAGCTTTTTAAACTGTTTTTTACGTGAAACAGGAATCGATCGATCTGCAAAAAAAGAGACGAAAGCAGATGGTTCGCTTGTATTCGTGGCAAAACTAGCAAAGCAAGACCTTGAGCTTGTGATTCCGATCCGATACTTTTCATCTGTAGGCCGCCATCTCTTTGATTTTCCGATTCGCTTTCGTCCGAGTGGCAGCCAGCAAGAGGGGACGATCGTCGATTACACGACACTTGTTGCTTTATGTTCAAAGGAGCTTCTCATTGCATATGGCCGCACAGATGCAGAGGATGAATTCATGCTTCGCATCATTTTAAGCTGCAGAAATATTGAACGATTCTTACGGGAGAGAGAAAGTGATCAAGCTGCTTTATCTCAAGCTGATTTTGAGTACATCGAGGCTGAACAGTCACTTCTCCTTGGACATTTAACACATCCAACACCAAAAAGCAGACAAGGGATGACAGAAGAGGAGGAAGCCGTTTATTCTCCTGAGCTGAAAGGAGCTTTCCAGCTTCATTACTTTAAAGCGCACCATTCGATTGTGCTTCAGGATTCATCTATTTCACAACCTGCGGCAAGCCTCATGTTAGAAGAGCTTTCGCGTCAGGTTCCAGAAGAAGCAGAGAGGCTGAATAGGTTAACAGAAAACGGAGAATATGTGCTCATTCCGATTCATCCGCTGCAAGTCAAAGTGGTCATGGAGAAGGCATTCGTGAAGCGTTATATAGAGGAGGGGAAACTGACTTATTTAGGACCGCTCGGGTCTGAATACACAGCGACCTCATCCTTTAGAACGGTCTATCAAAAGGATTCTGCTTACATGCTCAAATTCTCTGTTCCTGTGAAAATTACAAACTCGTTACGCATCAATAAACAGAAGGAACTGGATCGAGGAGTAGAGATGTCCCGCATCTTAAAAACAGAATTAGGCGTTTCTTTATATGAAAAATTCTCTGGATTCCGGGTCATTGAAGATCCTGCATATCTCTCTATTCGAGGAGATGAAGCGGAATCTGGCTTTGAAGTGGTCATTCGTCAAAATCCATTCTTGCATCGTGAAAAAGGCGCAAGCTTAATTGCTGGGCTGTGTCAGGATCATGCGTACGGAGGAAAATCAAGGTTAGCAGGAATTATTCATAAACTTGCAGATGCAGAAGGCCGGTCAACAGAAGCGGTCAGCCAAGATTGGTTTAAACAATACTTAACCATTTCGTTAAAGCCGATGCTCTGGCTATTTGAAACGTATGGTCTTGCACTCGAGGCCCATCAGCAAAATGCTGTTGTGCAAATGAAGAATGGTTATCCAGATACCTTCTATTATCGTGACAATCAAGGCTACTATTATAGTGAATCAAAAAAAGATAAGCTCGCAAATCTAGTTCAAAACTTGAGCGTAAGAAGTGAAACCATTTGTGCGGATGATGTAGCCGTTGAGAGACTCCGTTATTATTTCTTCTTTAATCATTTATTTGGTCTCATTAATGGCTTTGGCACAGAAGGACTAGCAAAGGAAGAAGACTTGCTGGCACTCGTGATAGATACATTGCTTGCTCATGAGGAGATGTACGGAGCTTCTGATCTGACAAATAGCCTTCTCCGTTCAAAAGAACTTCCTTCAAAAGCGAATTTGCTGACACGATTTGAAGATATGGATGAGCTGACAGGTTCTCTGGAAACACAGTCTCGTTACACAGCTGTCTTGAATCCGCTCTTTTTACATAAGGAGGCGCTGATTGGATGAGGCATCGTATTAGGTTTATTCGTGCTGAATATGAAAGAGACGTCCAGCTTGTCCATAAATGGATGCAAGAAGAGTATGTTCACCCATTTTGGCATTTGAATATTCCGTTTCCTGCTTTTGAAAAGCATTTTTATCAGGCAATACATGATCCGCATCAAACCCTTTATTTAGGCACGATTGATGGGACGCCAATGAGTTATTTTGAGGCTTACAACGTGAAAGGAGATATCATTGAATCCTACTATGAGCCTTCTCCGCATGATCAAGGCATTCACCTGTTAATAGGGGAGCCGAATTATGTGGGAAAAGGATTTGCTGCGCCGCTCCTTCAGGCAATGACAGCATTTCAATTTGAGCAGAACAAACGAACAGAAAAAATCGTCGCTGAGCCGGATATTCGCAATGAAAAAATGATTCATGTATTTGAAAAATGCGGCTTTGAACGTGTAAAACCAGTCACTTTACCGGATAAAACAGGTCTTTTGATGTTTTGTGATCGAGAACGATTCGAAAGGAAGTATAACCATGACGCGGTTCAACAAGCAAAATAATATAGTGGATGTAATTGGGATCGGCATTGGCCCGTTTAACCTTGGACTTGCCGCATTATCTGAAGAGGTAAATGAAATCGACGCTTTGTTTTTTGAAAGAAGTGAAGCCTTTCACTGGCACCCAGGTATGCTCATTGAAGGGACAACACTGCAAGTCCCATTTTTAGCGGACCTTGTCAGCATGGCAGATGTGAAAAGCAAATATAGCTTTCTCAACTATTTGCAGGAACAAAACCGTTTGTATTCATTTTACTTTTTAGAGGACTTCCATATCCCGCGCAAGGAATACAGTCATTACTGTCGCTGGGTCGCTGACCAGTTAGACTCTTGCCGATTTGGCATGAACGTCGAATCTGTCTCACTGGTTGAAAAGGCAGGGGAAAAGCGGTATGAAGTGCATGTCCGTCATGTGAAGGATCAAACTGTAGAGGTGTTTGAAAGCAAACATCTTGTCTTAGGAATTGGCACGCAGCCCGCAGTGCCAGCATCGCTCCAGCCAGCTTTAGGAGAGAAGGTTTTTCACTCAGCTGACTATTTAAAACGAAAGAAAGAAGGCTGTTTCAAAGGGAAATCTGTCACAGTTATCGGCTCTGGTCAAAGTGCAGCAGAAGTGTTTTATGACATTTTATCAGATGATGAAGCGAAGGATATTCACTGGTTCACACGGTCAAAAGGATTTTTCCCAATGGAATATTCAAACCTAGGGCTGGAGTATTTCTCCCCTGACTATATTGATTTCTTTTATGAGCTTCCGCAAACAAAAAAGGATGCGTTATTAAAACAGCAAGACTTGCTGTATAAAGGCATCAGTTCGGCAATGATTCGTGATATTTATCATTTGCTTTATGAACGTTCTGCCTGCGGAACGCAGTTGAACACAGTGCTTCAAGCCATGACGGAGGTCAACTTGATTGAGGAAACAGCGGGCGGATTATCACTTTCCTGCACGCAATGGGTCAAGGAAGAATCATTTACGCATGAGACGGATATTGTTGTATTGGCGACTGGCTATCAATCCGTTCTGCCGCCATTTATCAACCCTATTTCTCACCACATTCAATGGGATGATCAAGGACGTTTCCAAGTGGAACGTGAATATCGTTTGAAAACAAATACGATGGGTGAAAATGATATTTTTGTACAAAATGCAGAGCTTCATACACATGGGGTCGGCGCTCCAGATTTGGGGCTGGGGGCTTATCGAAACAGTGTGATCATCAATGAACTTGCTCGTCAAACCGTGTATCCACTTTATCAAAAGCACGTCTTCCAGACATTTGGTACACACAAGAACGCACACACATTTGAAGAAATCAAAGGTTAAGGAGGATGAAGCGATGAGTGTACAAGACGAATTGAAAAAAGCGGTGAATCCTGCTGCTTGGAAAAAGGCAAACCAGAGAATGGTGGCAAAAATGCTGTCCGAATACATGTATGAGGACATGCTTCATCCTGTCGAGCTGGATCGTAAGGATGGCATTGCCCAGTATGAATTAATCATTCATGAACATAAGAAATATCGTTATCTGGCAAAACCTCGGTTGTTTGATAGTTTTGATACAATCGCTGAATCAATTGAGTACTGTCAGGATGGAAAGTGGTCAAAGGATGTCAGTGCCATTGTGTTTTTACTAGACATTCAGCCGATCATTCCAATGTCCTCTGACACAACAGGCCATCTTATCAAAGAGCTTCACCATACTTTGTTAGCCGATGTCCATTTGCTGTCGAAAAAAGCACTTCGTGCGGATGAGCTGACAGATACGGATTATGCATGGATTGAAGGAGAAATGACAGGCCATCCTTGGATTGTGTATAACAAAGGGCGTATAGGATTCAGCTACGATGATTACTTAGCCTATGCACCAGAACGTCAAGAATGTGTGCAGCTGTCTTGGATTGCTGTTCACAGGGAACTTGCGACATTCCATGCAGTCGATCATGAAAACTATGAGCAGGTGATCGCCAAAGAATTAGATGAAGTCACGATTCGTCAATTTCAACGTGTGTTAAAGGATGAAGGACTGAATGCAGCTGACTATTATATGATGCCTGTCCATCAGTGGCAGTGGACGCATATGATTATTCAGCATTTTCCGGAAGATTTGGCCTTGCGCCGGATTGTGTATTTAGGAGAGGGGCTGGATCAATATATCCCGCAGCAGTCGATCAGAACCTTTACAAATATCTCAAATAAAGGCAAGCATCATATTAAACTGCCAATGAGTATTTTAAATACACTTGTGTACCGTGGACTCCCATCAGAACGTACGGTCATTGCCCCGCGCATTACAGCACATATTAAAGGGATTGCCGATCAAGACTCATTTTTATCTGATGTGTGCCGCGTCATTTTACCAGGTGAGAATGCAAGTATCAATGTCGATCATCCATACTACAGCAAACTGCCTGGTGCGCCGTATCAATATCTTGAGATGCTCGGTGTCATTTTTAGAGAAAGCATTTATACGTACTTAGAAGAAGGGGAGAGCCCTGTTACACTTGCGGCACTCACTTATGAGGATCATGAAGGTGAGCCGTATATCAAGCAGCTGATTGAAAAATCAGGTCTCTCCGCAAAAGAATGGATGGCGAAGTTTTTCCATGTCGTGATGCCGCCGCTTTTGCACTTTATGTATCAATACGGCACAGTCTTTTCACCGCATGGTCAAAATACGATTCTTGTGTTAAAAAATCATCAGCCGCATCGTTTAGCGATCAAAGATTTCGTTGATGATGTGAATATAAGTGACCAGCTGCTGCCTGAATTAGCTTCACTAGAAGAAGATTTAAAAGAAGTGCTGCGCAGTGAGCCGCCAGAAGGTCTAGTACAATTTATCTTTACAGGATTATTTATTTGCAATCTGCGCTATGTATCCAACGTATTAGACAATCACGATCTGTTAGATGAAACGACTCTTTGGCGTTTGCTTGCTGAAGAAATTCAGCAGTATCAAAATCAATTCCCGCAGCTAAAAGACCGTTTTGAATTATTTGATCTATTCCAGCCGAAGCTGACAAAGCTTTGCTTAAATCGTAATCGAATGATTGATTATGGCTATGGAGATGGAGATGACCGCCCGCATGCATCAGAGCATGGGAAGGTCACAAATGCACTCGCTCATGTTCTTTCGTCAGTTGGAGAGAAGTAATAAAAAAGCTGTAGACATCTAGTGTCTACAGCTTTTTTGTTTTTTAAGAAAATGCTTGAGAGGCGAGGAAATAGAATAGGGCGGGATCATTTAGTTTTTCTTTCCCACGAATCATCATAAAATGGGCTACGTTTGTTTTCGTAAATCCTGCTTCAACAAGTGTTTCATGCAGGTGCTCAGCTGTTTCTTCCTGCATATCTAAACGAATTGCCCCTGAATAAGACGAGATGAGTGATTGGATGAGCGAGAGAGCGGTTTGTTTATCGTTTGCTGCAAGCGGCCCAATCATGAGATTAGCAGGGGTTTCGATGCCAAATGCAAAGCCAGTTGTTTCATGATGTTCATTCTGTGCGATCAGCCGGAACGATGCTCGATCCATTCGCTTTCTTATAAAGCTTGATCGATTGGTACCTGCACCTTTTTCGTCAAGTGCTTCAATCGACGGAAGGTCCGCTTCATCAGCAGGAGAAAGGTGAATCCCACCTGACACACGAAAAGCCGATGGATTCGTGGTCTGTGCTTTGTATGTATGAATATAGCCGGCCGTTTGAAATCCGATTTTTTCGTAAACGGGCTGTCCTTGTACAGTAGCAGTTAAAACGACAGGAACACTTTGATTGCTCCGGCGAAGCAGGGTGTCAATCATTTTCCGTGCAAGGCCTAAGCCGCGATGCGTCTCAGATACAATCACAGCACCAATTGATGCTGCTTTTTCATATTGGAAAAGTCCCGCACATGAGATGACTTGTCCATCCGTTGTTGAAAAACCAGTAAAATATCCGTTTGTTAAAAGAGATGTAAGCTCATCCGCATTGTAATCAGGCCAGTCGACCTCTTTTGACAATGCGATAAGATCGGGTATGTCATCAAGTGTTAAAGTTCGTTGTACAACGTTTTCCAATACACGCAACTCCTTCTTAGCTGATTTCATCTATATGTATCGTACCATAAGAAAGCATAAGAAAAAGGAAAAGGGAGATCCTTTTCCTCTCAGCGTGTATCAAAAAAGAACCCCCAATCACGGAGGTTCTAATCTTAATGAACATTAAAATATCGAGCTTCAGGGTGGGAGACGACGATCGCTGAAACAGATGCTTCAGGTTCCATCATGAATCCTTCTGTCAGGTGGATGCCGATTTTTTCAGGCTGAAGCAGCTTGAACAGCTTTTCTTGGTCCTCAAGATTTGGACACGCTGGATAACCAAAGGAATAGCGCTGCCCTTGATATTTTGCTTGGAATCGTTTTTCCATTGTAAAATCGACTGGGTCAGGGAAGCCCCATTTGTCACGAATCACTTGGTGGGTTCTTTCAGCTAATCCTTCTGCAAGCTCAAGTGCCAGAGCTTGGACAGCATGCATTTTTAAATAATCTCCTTCCTGCTTAAATTGCTGCGCGACTTCACGTATACGTGCGCCGGCTGTGACGGCGAATAAGGCAATATAATCTTTCTCGTTTTCATCACTTTTCCGTACATAATCAGAAATGGAGCGGTACGGGAGCTTCTCCTGCCTTGGAAATTGGAACGTTTCAATGATGCGGTCAGGCTTTTCGGGATCATAAATATGCAAATCATTTCCGTCTGAACCGGCAGGGAAGAATTGATACACAAATGCTGGCGCAAACCAGTTTTTCTCTCTGCCTTCGTTTAGAAGATCTGTGACAAGCTGTTTTAATTCCCATGCTTTTGGGTGCTGTTCAGCTAATAAGGTTTTGACCTTTCCCTTTAAGCCGAGATGATGACCAATGAGCATTTGTTCATTCACATAAGGCATAATATGATGCAAATCGATGTCCCTCACATAATGGCGTGCGGTATCTTCTGGCGTAAATACCGGTGCCTGAGGAAGGGCTGCGCGTTTTTCTAGTAATTCAATGACAGCTTTCGGCTGCTTTCCTTCTTTCTCCTTGAAAGGTGCCACTGGCTCGTCTTCGGGCTTTGTTTGAAATTGCAGTGGATTCGCTTTTAACTCATTAGCTAATGACAGACCGTCCATGGCATCTTTTGCATAAAGAACAGGTCCATCATAATGAGGCGAAATTTTCATTTTCGTAAATTTGCGAGAAAGGGCAGCACCGCCGACCAAAATAGGAACAGAAATATTGGCCTTTTGTAAATCCTGAGCGGTTAATACCATTTGCTGTGCGGACTTTACAAGTAAGCCTGATAATCCGATCATATCTGGTTTTTCCTTTTGCACAGCTTCAATCAATGTTTGAGGTGTCACCTTGATGCCGAGGTCGACTACTTGAAAGCCGTTATTGCTCAAAATGATGTCGACAAGGTTTTTCCCGATATCATGGACATCTCCTTTTACGGTCGCAAGAAGAATCTTTCCTTTCCCGCTGGCATGCTGCTTTTCCATATATTGCTCAAGGAACGAAACAGATGCTTTCATGACCTCTGCTGATTGAAGCACCTCGGCGACAATCAGTTCGTTTTGATTAAAAAGACGACCAACCTCAGCCATTCCCTGCATTAACGGACCATTGATAATATGAAGCGGCGATTCATATTGCTCCAAAGCAAGGGATAGATCATCGATGAGACCTTCTTTCGTTCCTTCGACGACGTAGAGCGCCAGCCTTTCATCAAGTGATAAGGAGACCTTTGGTTTTTTCTCCGTTTTCTTTTTGCCGCGGTAAAATTGGGTGAATTCAGCCAGTGTTTGGTCATTTGTTTCATAAAGTAAGGTTTCAGCTAGTTTGATTTCTTCCTTTGGAATGGATGCGAAGCGCTCAAGCTTTTCCGTATTCACGATGGCATAGTCAAGCCCTGCTTGCACGCAGTGATACAAATAGACGGCGTTTAAGATTTCTCTGCCAACAGGCGGAAGTCCGAAAGATACGTTGCTGATGCCTAAAATGGTGAGGCATTCAGGCAGGGTTTCCTTGATCATTTTAATGCCTTTGATCGTTTCTTCAGCGGCGCCAATATATTGCTCGTCTCCAGTGCCTACGGGAAAGACAAGCGGATCAAAAATAATGTCACTTGCAGGAATTCTATATTTCTTCGTTAACAAATCATGCGAACGTATAGCAATTTCAAGCTTTCGTTCTGCTGTCACAGCCATTCCTATTTCATCAATTGTGCCAACAACAAGTGCACCGCCATATAGCTTCACAAGAGGTAGAACCTCTTCAAAACGTTCCACGCCATCCTCAAGATTAATAGAATTGATGATGGCTTTCCCTTGAGAATAGGTGAGTGCCTTTTCAATCACGTGTTTATCCGTTGAATCAATGACAAAAGGAGCTTTCACCTTTTTCATGGCTTCTTGTAAAAAGCCTTCCATGTCTGCTGCCTCATCACGGTCTGGATCAGCCAGACACACATCAACGACGTGAGCGCCATTTTTCACCTGAGCACGAGCAATTTCTGCTGCTTCTTCAAACTTTTGTTCCGCAATGAGCCGTTTGAATTTGCGAGAACCAATGACATTGGTCCGTTCACCTACAAAAAGAGGACGCATTGAATCCTCATAAATAAGGGGCTCAATTCCTGATACGGTATGCTGCGGTGATTCGCGAGTGATATGACGCGGCTGAATCGTGCGTACTTCATCTGACAATGCTTGAATATGTGCAGGTGTCGTTCCGCAACAGCCGCCGACAATATTTAACCAGCCTTCCTTAGCAAAGGCGGCGATTTTTTTAGCAAGAGAAGCAGGGGATTCATGATATTGGCCTTCTTCATCTGGGAGACCAGCATTCGGATAGCAGCTCACCGCTGACTTTGCGATGGAGGAGAGCGTGCGGATGTGGTCTGTCATAAATTCTGGACCAGTCGCACAGTTCAGGCCCACACTGATGGGTTTCATATGCTCAAGAGAGATATAAAAGGCTTCGATATCCTGACCTGCAAGGGTGGTGCCCATTGGTTCAATCGTACCTGATACCATGAGTGGTAATTGAATGCCCGTCTGCTGAAAGGCTTCCTGAATTCCTTTGAAACCAGCTTTTACATTCAGCATGTCTTGGCTTGTTTCTAAAAGAAGGGCATCACACTTTCCGTCAATTAGAGCGCGGGCCTGTTCTTCATAGTTTCTGACGAGCTCACTGAAGGTTGTGCCGCCTGTTACAGATAATGTTTTCGTTGTTGGGCCCATTGCGCCTACAACAAAACGTGGCTTATCCGGTGTGGAGAAACGGTCTGCTTCAGCCTTTGCCAGCTGTGCAGCTCGAACATTGAGTTCATAGGCAAGGTGGCCAAGCCCATATTCATCAAGGACGAGCTTTGTCGCGCCGAACGTATTTGTTTCAATGAGATCGGCACTTGCTTCGAGGTACTCCCTATGGATCGCACGGATGATGTGAGGGGCCGTCACATTCAAATACTCGTTACAGCCCTCATACTCTTCTCCGCCAAAGTCCTCTGCTGTCAGGTTGGCGTTTTGAATCATTGTGCCCATTGCACCATCAAGGACGAGGATGCGTTTTTTGAGCTGTTCAGTGATAGTTGACATGGATGTTAGACTCCTTTTCTTTCTGATGGATGTAGGTGGTCAGTTCTGCTGTTAAATCTGATCGAAGGAAAGGAGTAATTAAATAAATGCCATTAAACAATTCGCAGGCTGTATCTAATAAAGAGCGGGCAATCGCTAAACCTTCTGCTCGCTGCTTTTCTTTATCCTCGCCAGCCTTAGCCATAATGTCACGAATAGAATCAGATAATTTGATGCCGGGAATTTCGTGATGAATAAACTCTGCATTTCGGCTGCTTGTTAACGGCATAATGCCGATGTAAATTGGTTTATCCAAGTGGCGGCTTTCCTCATGAATTTTCACTAGCTGTTCTTCAGAATAAACAGGCTGTGAAATAAAATAATCAGCGCCGTATTCGATTTTTTTCTCAAGACGTTTGACCGCTTTATCTATATGACGCACATTTGGGTTAAACGCGCCAGCCACTGAAAAATTGGTCTTTTTGCCAAGAGGCTTTCCTGAGAAAGAAAGGCCTTCATTAAATTGTTTGATGAGACGAATCAAATCAAAGGAGGTTAAATCATAGACAGATGTTGCACCTGGGAAGTCTCCAATTTTAGATGGATCGCCTGTGATCGCTAAAATATCGGTTAATCCAAGGGTGTCGAGCCCCATTAAATGGGATTGTAGCCCAATCAAATTACGGTCGCGGCATGTGATATGAACAAGAGAACGCATATCAAGCTGCTGCTTTAATAATGCGCCGCAAGCGACATTGCTAATGCGCGGAGTCGCTAGAGAATTATCGGCTAAAGTCAACGCATCAATGCCAGCATTCTTTAATTCATTTGCAGCGACGAGAAATCTTTCGAAGTTCAGCTTCTTCGGTGGATCGAGCTCTACGATAATCGATCGTTTTTTCACAGCCAGCTCATCAAGACCTGGCTCAGTGCGCTGATCTTGGATGGAAATGATTTCTTCTTTTAACACCTTCACTTCTTTTTCAGTGATCGGTGCTAAATCTTTGACCGCTTCAGCCATGGCACTAATATGCTGAGGTGTTGTTCCACAGCAGCCTCCGATAATGCGTGCGCCCTGATTTCTAAATTCAAGTGCACTTTTTCGGAAATAATCGTTATCTGTATCATAGACGAGTCTGCCTTCTTCAAGAGAGGGGAGACTGCTGTTAGGATAGACAGATAAATGCGAATTTTCTAAAAGTGGAACGCCTTCGAGTGCCTGAATCATGTGATAAGGGCCCAGCCTGCAGTTGATGCCGACGACATCTGCACCAAGAGATGATAACTCAGATAAACCATCCTTCAGCGGGGTACCATCCTGCAAAACGCCTTGTTCATGCATAGAGACATTCATGACAATCGGGAGAGTCGTTTCTTTGCGAGCAATTTGGAGAACAGCCTTCGCTTCTTCTATGTCATAATACGTTTCAAGCAATAATCCGTCAGGCTCTTCATTTAATAGGATGTACAGCTGCTCTCTAAAGCTTCGTTTGATTTCTTCTATAGAGTAGGCATTTTTGTTAAACGTTCGAATGCCGCCAATTGTTCCGAGAACATAAGCAGAGCCAGCGGCTGCTTTTGCAATTTGTACCGCTTTTGTATTGATGCGTTTCGTTTCTTCCTCTAAGCCGTAGCGGGATAGTTTAATATAATTCGCACCGTATGTGTTCGTTTGGATGATGTCAGCGCCTGCCTGCACATATGCTTCGTGTACGCGTTTCACTTCATCCTCTTTCGATAAATTTAATTCTTCAAAACAGCGGTCAATGCCGTAAGAGTATAAAAGTGTTCCCATCGCTCCATCAGCTATCAGTACGCGATTTTGTAAGTCTTGTAATAGGCCCATTGTATTCCTCCTTATTTCTATGTAACAAAAAAAGCCTTCTGATAAGAAGAAGACTTTTTGGCTGTATCGTAATTCTTCTCCTTATCTTCCAAGCAGTTGCTTGCTGGATTTAGCACCTTGGTCATAGAAAATATATTTCTACTACACCGGTTGCTGAGGCTTCACAGGGCCAGTCCCTCTGCCTCTCTTGATAAGAAAGCAATATGAACATGTCAATGAATTGAACTTCCATCAACTGTAACGAAAAATACAGAATTAATCAATGGAAAATTTGAAATTTATCGAAAATTTATAAATTGGACATCAATCGGCAAATCAGCCTTGCGCATAAGAGAAATAACCTCTTGTAAATCATCTTTATTTTTCCCTGTCACACGCACTTGGTCATCCTGAAATTGTGATTTCACTTTGATGCCAGACTGCTTGATGAGTGCGTTAATCTTTTTGGCGTTGTCTTGATCAATCCCGCTGATCAGCTTCGCACGCTGGCGTACTGTACCGCCAAGAGCATGCTCGGTTTTTCCGTAATCGATGTTTTTAGTTGGCACATTTCGTTTGATCAGCTTTGTCACAAGTACATCTTTTAGCTGCTCAAGCTTGAAGTCATCATCAGAAATGAGAACAAGTTCTTCTTTCTCGAGAGAAATGTCACTTTTACTTCCTTTAAAATCATAACGGTTTTTAATTTCTTTCAGCGCTGCTTGAACAGCGTTTTGCACCTCAGGCAGTTCGACCTTTGATACAATGTCAAATGAGCTTTCTTTTGCCATCACACATGACCTCCAAGTATTGATATTGCGTCTATTTTATCATGTCAATAGCCGAAGAAGAAACTTTATCGAAGAGATGAGGCAAAGAGTTCAGCCGGCTGCGGTATAAATCGTGTCCAGTTTGTCCACTTTAGCTAACAGAACTAGAGATGTTCATGCGGGAAGAAGTATAGTAGAATAAAGTGAATCAAAAGTTGAACGAACGCTCTTTTATGGGCAGATAGGAAGGAAGAGAACATGAGACCAGGTGAGCAACTGACCTTGCAAATAGAGAACGAAATGGAATACGGCTACTTTTTGACAGATGGTGAAGATTCGGTCCTCTTACACCGCAGTGAAATGACAGAGGATCTTGATGACCGAGATGAAGTAGAGGTCTATTTATATGTAGATCATGAAGA
Organism: Bacillus sp. AM 13(2015); assembly: GCF_001518755.1. Lineage (NCBI taxonomy): Bacteria > Bacillati > Bacillota > Bacilli > Caryophanales > Bacillaceae > Bacillus > Bacillus sp. AM 13(2015). The sequence continues at coordinate 31,994 of NZ_LKCP01000032.1, forward strand.
AAGACTCGCTGCCACAATGAAAATTCCTACAATTAACGCACATACATATGGCTGGGTAGAAGTTGTAGACGTGGTAGAAGACATGGGCGCATTTGTCGATGTTGGACTGTCAAAGGATGCACTTGTGGCAACAGAACACCTTCCGCCATTTGAGGAAGCATGGCCGAAAAAAGGAGACAAACTCTACTGTATGCTGAAAGTCACAAGCTACGGCAGAATGTTCGCAAAACCAGCCACAGAAGACGTGATCAGTGAATTGTTTACTGAGGCACCAGAAACCTTAATGAACAAAGAAATTACTGGAACAATCTATCGTTTAATTGCGACAGGTTCTTTTATGCTGACAGATACAGGCGTGCGAGGGTTTATTCACCGCACGGAACGAAAGGAAGAGCCAAGACTAGGATCGACCGTTACAGGACGCGTTATTGCAGTGAAAGAGGATGGAACCGTGAACGTTTCTCTGCTTCCTAGAAAACAGGATGCATTATCTGTCGATGCAGAAGAAATTTTAACCTATATGAGAACAAGAAACGGCGCCATGCCTTACGGAGACAAAAGTGATCCAGAGGATATCCGCGAAAGATTTCAAATGAGCAAAGCAGCCTTTAAACGAGCACTAGGTCATCTGATGAAAAATGATCTCGTTTACCAAAAAGAAGGCTGGACATACGAGAAAAAGTGAGCATTTGCTCACTTCAGCGTGCAGACAAACCCTCGCATTAGGTGTCAGTCCTGCGTGCCGGTGCTCACGAATGTCAAATTCGCTCCGCTCCGGTACTCGTCCTTCCTAGGGCTGCAAAGGTTTTCAGGTCACGCTGAAAAGAAGACAAAGTTCTAAAATAAAGTTCATTTTAGCCCTTTGTCAATGATCTAAAAGTGAGCATTTGCTCACTTTTTTATTTTTGTCTTAAATAATGGATTTTTTCTATGAAAAAAGTCATGAAAACCTTCACTATAGCATTGAAACAACGCCCCTCAAATCCGATAAAAAAGGAGTAAGGATGATAAAAGGAGTGTGTTTTTGGATGAAAGTGAAGATTTCATTGCTTCTGATGGCAGCCATGCTTATGGTGCTCGCCGCATGCGGTAATCAACAGGAGGGGTCGCCAAAATCAACTGCGAAGCATATTGGCGTTATGCTCACAGATGATGGTCTTGGCGATCAATCATTTAACGATTCATCATTTAAAGGATTAGAAAAAGCACGTGATGAGCTTGGCATTGAATTTGATTATAGAGAAATTGCAGAAACTGATACATATGAAAAAGGGCTGACAGAACTCGTAAAAGATGGTAATGATCTCATTATCGGTGTAGGTTTTAGTATGCAAGAAGACCTAGAAAAAGTCGCAAAGAAATATCCGAAGAAGCAGTTTCTTCTGATCGATGCCGTATCTGAGCTGAAAAATGTGACCTCTGTGACGTTTAAAGAAGAGGAAGGCAGCTATTTAGCAGGTGCACTTGCTGCGATGACAACGAAAAGCGATGTCATTGGATTTGTTGGCGGTGTTGATGCAGACGTCATTCATCGTTTTGAAAAAGGGTTTCAAAAAGGCGCCAAATCAGTCAATCCAAAAATCAAAATTTTATCTACCTATGCTGGTACATTTAGTGATGCTGGCAAGGGCGGTAAAATAGCCAAAGATATGATCAAAAAGAAAGCAGACGTTTTATATGCCGCAGCCGGTTATTCAGGTGTTGGTGTATTAAAAGAAGCGCAATCGCAAGGCAAATATGCCATTGGTGTTGACAGCGATCAGTACTATACTGCAGAAAAAGCTGTGATTTCATCTATGGTGAAAAAAGTAGATGAAGTGGTCTATCAATTCAGCGAACAGGTCGTCAAGAACAATCAAATTAAAAGCGGACATGTTGTCTATGACTTAAGCAATGATGGAATCGATATGGCAAAAATCCGGATCTTAAAAAATGCTGAGACACTGACCAAAAAATTAAATGGTCTGAAGCAGACGCTTCTAAAAGAAGAGGGGGGCGCATCATGAGCTTACGCGTCAAAATTTTACTCAACTCACTTATCTCACTTCTTTTAGCAGTTGGCGTCATCGCGTTTATCATTGTCAGCATGACAAAGATCCAATCATCAAATGAAGCAGATGTCCAAACCTTATTAAACGTACAAAAAACGAAGGCAAGCTTTGAAAGTGTCGAGCAAGCGATGACCAATTATTCGATGACACTTTCAGATGAACAGCTAGAGATCGTTCAAAACGATATTTCTACAGCAAAAAAACAGCTGCAAACGTTAAACAAGCATGCAGGAAATTTGAACAAAGAGGCATTAACAAGGTTAAATTCAAAATATGACACATGGACCAAAGAAGCCAACAATGCCATTGGCGAAAAAAACGCCTCGGATGCAAGACGTGTGGCAGCAAGAATTGATGGCGTTTTAAACGATGTGCATACGATGAATAAAAGAGCAGAAGAAGCGTATAAACAAAATCTAGAGGATGCAGCAGACAATGTACAATGGATTATTACAAGTGCACTCGTCTCAGCCCTCACACTGATTGTCATTGCCGTCTTTTTGAATATGGGGTTAACGCGATCCATCGTGACACCTATCAAATCACTATCCTACAGAGCAAAGCAGATCGCAGAAGGGAATCTTGCTGTGGAGCGGACAGATATTCAGCGTAAGGATGAAATCGGCGGCTTGAATGAATCCTTTAATCAAATGACAGATCAGTTGATTAGTTTGATTAAAGAAATTAGCCATGTCTCAAGCCGAGTAGAGACATTCTCGATCCACCTGAATGATGAAAATAAAAAGATGATGGAATCTGCCAATCAAGTATCTGTCTCAACAGACGAAATGGCCAATGGGTCACAAGCGATTTCAGAAGATCTCCAGCATGGCGTCAGCTTGATTGAAAAAATGGATCAGCATGGACGTAAAAATTCCGAACGATCACAAACGGTCATCCGCAGTACAGAGGATGCCATCGAAGCCGTAGAAAGCGGAAAGCACACGTTAACAGAAACAAAATCAGCGATTGAAAAAAATACACATGCCACGAGACAAATCGAAGAATCAGCAGGAGAATTCACGCAATACGCCAGCGGAATCTCGGCCATGGCCAAAACGGTTTCTGACATTGCGGACCAAACAAACTTACTTTCCTTAAACGCAGCCATTGAAGCGGCAAGGGCAGGCGAAGCTGGAAAAGGCTTTGCCGTTGTAGCAGATGAAATTCGCAAGCTTGCCGATGAATCGTCTAATGCAACAAGACAAATTTTTGACATGGTCAGTCATATTGAAAGAGGGATTCAATCCATTAGTCAAACGGTTCAAGAAGGGGTCAAGCTTTCACTTCAGCAGCAGGATGCGATGGACAAAACCTCACACTCCTTTGAAGATATAGAAACAAAAGCGCAGCATATTAAACAAGAAATGGCGGTCTTAAATGACCAAATTATCCAATCAACAGAACTTGGCGGACAAGTACTGCACTCGATTGAAAATATTAGTGCAGTAGTAGAAGAAACAGCAGCTGGCAGCGAAGAAATTTCTGCCTCAGCCAATGAACAGCTGCAATCGTTCCATCAAATGAACAAACAAGTCGAAGAATTGATGAGTATGACGGCAAGGTTAAATGAAACCGTCCAGCGATTTAAACTTTCATAAGAAAAGCACCCTTCCCGTGTTGTGTCAGGGAAGGGTGCTTTTTATGATCATTTGCCTGTAAAAAAGATCGCAAGCGTGCTAGGTCCTGAATGGGACCCCACAGCGGCGCCGATGATATGAATATCAATTTCTTTAGGATGAAATTCGTCTTCAATCAGTTGTTTCATGTCTTCGGCAAGTGCAGGATCATCACCATGACTAATGCCAACCGTTTGATTAGGCCAATCCGTTCCGCGTTCTTTCATTAGTTCAATAATGCGTTTCAGCAGCTTTTTACGTCCGCGGATTTTTTCTAGCGGGATGAGTTTTCCATCTTCGACATGTAAAATGGGTTTAATGCTTAACAAACCGCCCACAAATGCGGATGCTTTACTGATTCTTCCGCCTCTTGCTAAATACGTTAAATCGTCTACAGTAAAAATATGTTGTAAAGATTCACAAAAATGCTTTACAGACGTTTCAATTTCTTGTATTGTATTTCCGTCAATGGCAAGTGATTGAGCGTGTTTGACAGCAAGCCCATAGCCGAGTGAAGCGCATTTAGAATCAATGATTCGTAAATCAAAATCAGGGTATTCTTCCTTCACTTCGTTTGCCATCATCATAGCTGTCTGATATGTACCTGAAAGCTCTGATGAAAAAGCGACATAGATGGCAGATGTATGGGTTTGAGCGGCAGAAACAAAGGCTTCCTTGATCCGGTTTGGTGAAGCCTGTGACGTTTTTGGACTGGCTCCTTGTCTCATCGCATCAAATACTTGTTTTGGTTCAATGGTGATCAAATCCTCAAATTCCTGCTCGCCAAGCAACACGCGGAGCGGAATGAGTGTTATGTTATGTTCATCATAATAAGAAAGAGGCAGATCAGCAGCACTGTCTGCTATGATATGAACAGTCATATAAATCCCTTCTTTCTAAAAAATAAGCCATATTTTACATCTTTTTAGCCTAACTATATCATAGAAATCATCTTTTCGTGTTCAAATTCTAAATTTTAGGGAAAACCATAGAGAGAATGGTAAGTGGAGGAATGACAACATGTTCATTGGAGAAGCAAAAAAACTCATTGTCGTCGTTATTGGTGCATTACTCAATGCGATTGGACTGAATTTATTCTTAATCCCAGCTGACGTATATGCGAGCGGTTTTACAGGGGTAGCCCAGCTGCTATCCAGCTTAATCGATCAATATGCGCCATTTTATGTATCAACAGGGATTCTATTATTTATTTTAAACATTCCAGTCGGCATTTTAGGCTGGATGAAAGTTGGCCGTTCCTTTACTTTGTACAGCATCATCAGTGTTGCACTGACAACCATTTTCCTTGGCGTTTTACCAGAAACGAGTGTTTCCCATGATATTTTATTAAATGCTGTGTTTGGCGGTGTCATATCCGCAGTAGGGATTGGGATCACGCTCAAATACGGGGCATCGACAGGCGGACTCGACATCGTTGCTATGGTATTAGCAAAATGGAAAGACAAACCCGTTGGCACGTATTTCTTCATTTTAAATGGAATCATCATTTTTACAGCAGGATTATTACAAGGTTGGGAGAAAGCATTATATACGCTTGTCACATTATATGTGACCACAAGGGTCATTGATGCCATCCATACAAGACATGAGAAGCTGACCGCGATGATTGTGACGAAAAAAGCAGATGAAATCAAAGAAGCCATTTACGGAAAAATGGTCAGAGGTATTACGACTGTACCTGCAAAAGGCGCATTCACCAACGAGCAAAAGGAAATGATGGTGATCGTCATTACAAGGTATGAGTTGTATGAACTTGAACAAATTATTAAAGAAGTCGATCCAAAAGCCTTTACAAATATTGTACAGACAACCAATATTCTTGGATTTTTCAGACGAGATTAAAAGGTGGGTAGCAGATGAAAAAAGGGTTGGTACTTCTTCTCATTCTATTGTTTTTAGCCGCTTGTGGACAACAAAAAAAGGATGAACCAGACAAGGAGGTTTCCGGTCAAATGGGAGAAAAAACGGTTTTACTCACAGTAGACCCCGTCCAGAAAGGTTCTTCAGTTCAATTTAACATGTCACTGAAAAATGAATCAGATCGAGATATTGAATTTACCTTTAACACAAGCCAAAAATTCGAGCTCAGTGTGTATGACGAAAACGGGAACGAACAATATCGCTATTCGAAAGACCGTATGTTCACACAGGCCATCCAAACTTTTGTGCTGAAAAAAGGCGAGGCCTATGATTTTCAAGACACGTGGTCAAACGGTGTAAAGCCCGGAACATACGAAGCGGTTGTAACGTTTAAAGGAAAAGCAGAAGGGCTGAAACAAATCACGGAGAAGAAAACATTCCAAGTCAAATAAGCATGGGAATTAGAAAAAGCTGTCCATTAAATGGGACAGCTTTTTTATGTCAGAGATCATCAAGCAAGTCTTGGAAGGTATGCAGCTGGTTTCTTTCTGCATCTGTCGAATTGGCAAATGCAGAGGATACGGCATTTTTCGCTCGTTTGACTGCCTGTTGACGCTCTAACCCAGATGAAAATGAAGAAGTAAGAGCTTCTTCAGTAAATGATTTGGCTTGATCAAAAAGTTCGTTTCTCACAATGAACCTCCAGAAGCATCAGTCTTCATATTTCCTCTGTCTGACGCTTCTTCAAGTGTCGAACGGTAAGGAAAACGTGCATCATGAAGACTGACTGAATCTTTACCTTGTTGTATAAAGCGTTTCGATTTGCTTCTTTTACCCATTCGGAATCCGCCCCTTTACACAAGCTGACAGGACAACCTGTCTAACGGTAGTATGCCCGTTTCCATCTGCTATGTATGAATGGAAAAATTAAAGCGAGAAGTAATTCGTTAGAAACTTTGCAATCCCGTCTTGTTCATTCGTATCAGTGACTTCATTTGAAACACGTTTCACGGCATCAATTCCGTTGCCCATTGCCACACCGCATCCAGCAAATTCAAGCATTTCTAAATCGTTGTCTTCATCTCCGAATGCCACAATCCGCTCCTTAGGAACATCGTAATAATCACTGATCTTTTGCAATCCAACAGCTTTGTTCATGCCTGTTTTAATGATTTCAATCACGTGCCACGGGGCAGCCCAGCGTCTGTGATCAATCACTTCTGCATGAACATCTGATAAATAGCTTCGAATAGCTCCGACGTCCTCTTCTTTTGCATGAATTAACACGCTCGTCACATTCTCTCCAAGGTTGTCCCTTAGGTCCCCAACAGTGACTTTGTTTGCATTCATATTAAAGACATCAATGAGTTTTTCATCATGATAATGGAAATACAAATCGTCTAACACTTCAGCTAACACATTGTGCACTTTATACTCTTCACTAATGTCTACAAGCTGTTTGACCACTTGAAGATCAAGTGACGTATGAAATCTGCCCCATTTCTCATCAAGAGGATGATGGACAAACGCTCCGTTAAAATTCACAATTGGTGAATCAAGCTGTAATTGCTGATAATAAGGAGAGCTGGATCGAAATGGCCGGCCTGTTGATATACAGACGTGATGCCCGCTGTCTCTCACTTTTTGAATGACGTCAAGTGTGTGCGCAGAAATGGTTTTATCATCTTTTAATAATGTGCCATCCAGGTCAAGTGCGATTAGATAAGGTTTAGTCTCCATAAAATCTCCTTTGATCTGTAAGTGATAGGAGGCAATTCATGTTAGCGCCTCTTTCTATAGTGTATCTTTATCACATCTTTGTTGTCTACATGTTAAAATAAACAAAGACGGGAATGATAAAGGAGGATTCATAGGCTGTGATCACCATTGATGAGCAAATTACGCGCGATATTCCATTTTTACATATCGTAAAAGCTGAAAATAAAGACAAACCGCTGCCGCTTGTATTTTTTATTCACGGATTTACAAGTGCACGAGAGCATAATTTACACTTCGCCTTCCATCTGGCGGAAAAAGGCATGAGAGTCGTTTTGCCTGACTGTGCTTATCATGGTGTAAGATCAGAAAACCTCAGCTTAGAGGAACTGGCATCAAAGTTCTGGGAAATTGTCCTGAACGAAATTCGTGAAATCGATATACTCAAAACATACTTTCAAGAAAAACAATTGATTGAAGCCGATTTGATAGGCGTTGCAGGTACTTCCATGGGCGGCATCACCACCTTTGGTGCACTTGCCAAGCATGATTGGATCAAAGCCGCTGTCAGTCTGATGGGGAGTCCGAACTATACGACGTTTCTAAAAGCACAGATCATGGACATGCGTCACAAAGGGTTGATGAAAGACATTACAGACGAAGAGGTTCATCTGCAATTAGACGCCCTGCGCCCATATGATTTAACGCTGCAAACGGATCGATTAAACAAAAGACCGCTGTTATTCTGGCATGCAGAAAATGATCCTGTAGTCCCGTACAGGCACGCAAAATCCCTATACGATGAGTTAGCTTCCACACAATATAAGCAGGATCCGCACCTGATTCGCTTTATCACTGATGGACAAGCTGGCCATAAGGTCTCAAGACAAGCGATGTTTGAAACGATTGACTGGTTTGTGACTCATCTGAAAAGCACAAACGTTTAGTCATAAGAAAAAGTACGTTATACTAATGGAAAAAGGAGTGGATATCATGGATGAAGCATTGAAAGAAAATATTTTAGGCGCCCTAGAACAGGTGATTGACCCTGAGCTGAATGTCGACATCGTCAACCTTGGACTTGTCTATGATGTCGATCTTGATGAGAATGGAAAAGCGGATATCACCATGACCTTAACATCAATGGGTTGTCCTCTTGCACCAATTATCGTGGATGAAGTCAAAAAAGCATTAAGTGATCTTCCAGAAGTAAAAGAAACAGAAGTTCACATCGTATGGAATCCGCCTTGGACACGAGACAAAATGTCAAGATACGCAAAAATCGCGCTCGGTATTCAATAAGCACAAAATGAAAAATGCCTGGTATGAGATAAACTCATGCCAGGTTTTTTTATGAAAAATTAAGGTGGAGGAAGAGAATGGCTTGATATAATGGATGTAATTTTATAGAACGGAGTACCTATCATGAAACGAAAATGGCTATGGGTCGTTCTTTTGATCGTATATGCTACTGCATTTTTTGTATCAATCACTATACGAGAAGGCCAAACACACAAAAAACAGGATCTTGAGGCTTTTACTGATGTTAGTCATCTCATGCCTGTCAAAATCAAAAAAGTTGTTCAAGGGAAAGAAATAGACACGTTAAAAGAAGTATTGAAAGAAGCAAAAGCAAAACACCTGCCGATTTCTATTGCCGGTAAACAGCATAGTATGGGCGGCCACACATATTATGAAAACGGCATCGTGCTCGATATGACGGAATTCCGCCAGATTTTAGCGTTTGATCCTAAAAAGAAAACGATTCGGGTTCAAAGCGGCGCTACATGGGATGATATACAAAAATATGTGAATCCATATGGTCTTGCTGTGAAGGTAATGCAATCGCAGAATATCTTTACAATTGGCGGATCTTTAAGTGCAAATGCACATGGACGTGACATTCGTTACGGGTCACTCATTGACACAGTTCGTTCCTTCAGGCTGTTAAAAGCAGATGGTGAGATCGTCACAGTAAAGCCAGGCGATGATTTATTTACTGCCGTCATTGGGGGATACGGTTTATTCGGCGTCATTTTAGATGTGGAGCTTTCTTTAACAAAAGATGAACTATATAAAATGGAGACAACCTCTCTGGGTTACGATGAGTATACGGATTATTTTCAAAAGCATGTCAAACACAATAAAGAAGTACGCATGCATCTTGCCAGAATCTCAACAGCGAAAACAAACTTTTTGAAAGAGATGTATGTGACGAATTATTCACTCACTTCACAACAAGGGATTGAATCATATCAAGAGCTGAAAGAAGACCAACTCGTCATGCCTTTGAAATTTATGCTCGGCCTTTCAAGAAGATTTGATATGGGAAAAGATCTGCTCTGGAATTTGCAAAAAAAGTATTTCTTAAGTCAAAATGATCAGCTGATCACAAGAAACAATGTGATGCGTTCTGACTCTGCCTTTTTAGAATATGAAAATGAATCCGACACAGATGTGCTGCAGGAATATTTCGTCCCAGTTGACCGTTTTCGTGCGTACATTGATGACATGAGATCCTTTTTACAACAAGAAGATTTGAATCTAATGAATATCACAATACGCTATGTTCAAAAAAATGAAAAAGCGGATCTTTCATATGCGAAACAAGATATGTTTGCACTTGTGCTTTTAGTGAATTACGGGTTCGAAAAAGAAGAGAAGGCGGAAGCCGAGCGAATCATTCGAAAAATGACAGATATCACGCTGCAGCACGATGGAAGCTATTACTTACCGTATATGCCTTATCAAACGAAAGCGCAAATGAAGCGGGCGTATCCTAAAACCGATGTATTCTTCCAAAAGAAAAAACAAGCAGATCCAGATGGCACGTTCACCAACTACTTTTATGAGAGGTACAATACACAATGAATGCAAAAGCAATGAAATGGTTCGTCTATTCACAAAGTCTGCTGTTTTTCGCCAGCAGTTTGATTTTCCCTTTTTACATTCTTTTTATTAAAAATGTAGGGTCAAGCTATTCACAGTTTGGTCTTGCCTACGGCCTGTTTGGTTTAAGCGGAGCATTTATTCATTTACTCTTAGGGAAACTGCCCGAAACCACCGACAGGCGGCTCTTTTTAATCATTCATTCGTTCGGTATGGCGTTTCTTTTGCTGCTTTTTCCGCATATAACAGAAGTGGAGCAAGTGTATATGATTCAGCTGGCACTTGGTGCGCTAGGCGGCTTTCAAAAGCACGGAGAGAAACTGCTCGTCACTGATCTGACAACAGAGAACAAAAGAATGAAAGAAGTCGGTCACTATCATTTTTGGACAGCCCTTTTTTCATCCATCGCCATTATGCTTGGAGGCCTGTTCGCTGATTTCTTTACCGTTTACTTCATTTTTTATGCAAGCTCTATATTATATTTATGCAGTGCGCTCATGGTCATCTATATCAAAAACGAAAGATAAATCCGCATGTCTCATGAAGATATGCGGTTTTTTTGTTGAAAAAAAATGAAAACAAATATTAAATATACAATTGAATTAATTTTTATACATGTTATAATGTTAAATAATTTCACAAAGATCAAGAGGGTGTATTGACGTTGAAAATAGGTATTATAGGTGCTACAGGGTACGGTGGTGCGGAATTGGTTCGTATCTTCAAGCATCACCCGCATGTGGAGGAATGTATATTGTATTCATCAAGTGGTGATGGGCAATCATACAGTCAATCTTATCCACATCTAACAACGATTACTGACCAAACATTAAAAGCCATTGATCCGGCTGCTATTGTGCAAGAGACAGATGCTGTGTTTTTAGCGACACCAGCAGGCGTATCAAGTGAACTGACGCCAAAGCTTATGAATCAAGGAGTGCCGATCATTGATTTATCAGGTGATTTGCGCATTCAAGATGGAGACACCTATGAAGCTTGGTATAAACGAAGGGCAGCGGATGAAGCATCTGTTCAACAAGCGGTGTACGGTTTATCCGAACTGAATCGTGACAAAATTCAACAGGCTGAAGTGATTGCCAATCCGGGCTGCTTTCCTACCGCAGTTCTTCTCGGTTTAGCACCGCTCATCAAACAGAATGTCATCGATGAATCTATGATTATAATAGATGCAAAAACAGGGGTGTCCGGTGCCGGACGATCTGCCTCACTTGGAACGCATTTTTCAGAACTAAACGATAACTTTAAAATTTATAAGGTGAATGAGCATCAGCATACGCCAGAAATAGAGCAAATATTAAGAGAATGGAATCAAGAGACGGCGAACGTCACATTTTCTACGCATCTTGTCCCGATGACAAGAGGGATTATGGCGACGATGTATACACAATTAAAAACCGATGTCACAAAAGAAGAATTGATGAAGCGAATGAAAGGCTTTTATGAAGATTCCTATTTTGTCAGAGTGAGAGATCACGGCGTTTATCCACAAACGAAAGAAGTATACGGCAGTAACTTCTGTGACATTGGCTTTCATTTAGATGAGCGAACAGGAAGACTTACAATCGTGTCGGTCATAGACAATCTCATGAAAGGCGCGGCCGGCCAAGCGGTACAAAACTTCAACATCATCAAAGGCTTACATGAAGAGGCGGGCCTCACAATGACACCTCTTTATCCATAAGAGAACAGGGGAGACAACAAACATGATCGAATTGAATGAAAAAAGCATTGTCAAAATAGACGGTGACGTATCATCACCAAAAGGCTTTGAAGCGAAGGGGATTCACATTGGCTTGCGCTATTCAAAAAAAGACCTTGGCCTCATCGTCAGCGAAGTACCAGCAGCAAGTGCAGCGGTCTACACACAAAGTCACTTTCAAGCTGCGCCTCTCAAAGTCACACAACAAAGCTTAAAAAAGACAGGACAATTAAAAGGTGTCATTGTCAATAGTGCCATCGCCAATGCATGTACTGGTGAGCAGGGATTAAAAGATGCATACGACATGCAGGCAGCCTGTGCAGATATGTTAGGTGTAGCACCTGATTACATTGCTGTTTCTTCTACTGGTGTCATTGGGGAATGTCTGGAGATGGATAAAATCAAAAAGGGCATCGCCGAGTTAAAAGAAGCAAAAGCCGAAAAAGGCCATTTTGAAGAAGCGATCTTAACGACAGATACTGTCATTAAAAATACAACATACACCCTTACGATAGACGGAAAAGAGATCATCATTTCAGGCGCAGCAAAAGGCTCTGGCATGATTCACCCGAACATGGCGACAATGCTTGGCTTTGTCACAACAGATGCAAATGTTGAACAGGAAGCCTTACAGCAAGCGCTTCGTGACATTACGGATGTGACCTTTAATCAAATTACCGTCGATGGAGAAACGTCGACAAACGATATGGTGCTCGTGATGGCAAATGGCATGGCAGAAAACGATGTACTCAATGAAGAGCATCCAGAATGGCCATTGTTTAAAGAAGGATTAAAACTAGCTTGTGAGGATTTAGCCAAAGAGATTGCGAGAGACGGAGAAGGTGCAACCAAATTAATTGAAGCGAAAGTCGCTGGTGCTAAAAATAACTTGGAAGCCGGCATCATTGCGAAAAAAATCGTTGGTTCAAGTCTTGTCAAAACCGCCGTATATGGTACGGATGCTAACTGGGGTCGAATCGTTGGAGCTATTGGTCATAGCGCAGCTTCCGTCACTCCGGAAGAGGTAGAAGTTTATTTAGGCGGACAATGTTTATTCAAACACAATGAACCGCAGCCATTCTCAGAAGAGGAAGCAAAAGCATATCTAGAGCAGGATGAGATTACGATTTTCATTCAAATGAGTGAGGGAAATGGTGAAGCAGCAGCTTGGGGCTGTGATCTCACCTATGATTATGTGAAAATTAACGCGAGCTATCGCACATAAAGAAGGAGATAGACATGGATAAAACGATCGTGTTCAAGTGTGGAGGCAGTGTCATTCGAGAACTTTCAGATACCTTTTATGAGAATGTCCGCTCACTTCAAGCTGCTGGATTTAAGCTGGCTATCGTGCATGGCGGAGGACCTGAAATCACCGACATGCTGCAAAAATTAGAAGTGAAAACAGAATTTGTTGACGGTCAGCGTAAAACAACGAAGCCTGTGTTAGAGGTAGCCGAAATGGTTCTCTCGGGAACAGTCAATAAATACTTTGTGTCAGAGCTCGCAAAGCATGATATATCATCTGTCGGCGTATCCGGTAAAGATGGGCAGATGCTTGTCGCCGATTTCCTTGATCAAGATGTTTACGGGTACGTTGGCGAAATCAAAGAAGTTCATCCAGAAATGGCAGAAGCACTCATGGAGAAACAATTCATTCCTGTAATTGCGCCGCTGTCTATGACGGAAGAATGCCAAACCTTAAATGTGAATGCTGATTTAGCAGCATCAGCTGTCGCCGGAGCCATGAAAGCTGATAAGCTCATGTTTGTCACAGATGTTGAAGGCATTTTAAAAAATGGTGAACTATTAGATGTCGTCACCGAACAAGAAGCCCTTTCACTCATTGATGAAGGCATTATTTCCGGGGGAATGATTCCAAAAGTACAATCAGCTTTGAGTGCTTTATCAGGTGATGTGGATGAAGTGATGATCGTAAATGGCAAAGGCAGTATCTTTACAGGAGAAACCTTTAAAGGCACAAGAATCGTAAAACAAAAGGAGGCGGTCCTGTGAGTCATCTTTTTCAAAACTATGGACGGTGGAATGTTGAGATTAAAGAGGCAGCAGGTTCTTGGGCAGTCGATACAAATGGAAAAAAATATTTAGACTTTATCCAAGGCATTGCAGTAACAAATTTAGGCCACAATCACCCAAAGGTCAATCAAGCCATTAAGGAACAGCTTGATCACGTCTGGCATGTGTCGAATCTATTTGAAAATGGACTGCAAGAAAAAGCAGCAGAAAAGCTGGCAGCAAACAGTTCAGGGGATCTCGTATTTTTCTGCAATAGCGGAGCTGAGGCAAATGAAGGTGCCATTAAATTAGCACGTAAAGCGACAGGGAAAACAAATATCATCACATTTTTGCACTCTTTCCATGGGCGCACGTATGCTGGTATGGCTGCCACAGGTCAAGATAAAATCAAAACTGGCTTTGGTCCTATGCTAGAAGGCTTTCACTATGTACCGTTTAATGATCCAGACGCTATGTCAGCCTGTGCAGTCGATGATGTGGCAGCGGTGATGCTGGAGGTTGTGCAAGGTGAAGGTGGAGTGAATCCAGCGACACCAGAATTTCTAGAAGCAGTTCAAGCATTTTGTGAAAAGCATGAAGCACTGCTGATTGTAGATGAAATTCAAACGGGCATTGGTCGTACAGGAACAGCATTTGCGTACGAAGAGACGTGTCTTGATCCTGATATTATCTCTGCAGCAAAAGGGTTAGGAAACGGCTTTCCAGTTGGTGCAGTTATAGGGAAAAAAGCTCTAGGAGATGCATTCTCCCCAGGTTCACATGGTACAACATTTGGTGGAAATATGCTTGCCATGGCCGCTGTGAATGCGACACTCGATGTAATTTTCCAAGAAGAGTTTCTTTCAGAAGTGAAAGAAAAGGGTAATTACTTGTTAGAAAAGCTGCAAAATGTCAAACAGCTGAATATTGTAAAAGAAGTGCGGGGAAAAGGATTGATGGCAGGTATTGAATGTGATCAGCCAGTCGGTGACTATATCTCAGCTCTTAGAGAACAAGGGTTGCTGGTGCTTCCAGCTGGTCCCAATGTCATTCGTTTATTACCTCCGCTGAATGTGAAGAAAGCAGAGCTGGATCAAGCGATCGAAGCAATTGTTCAAGTATTAGCCAATAAAACAGTTTCGGTGTAAATTTTTTTACAAAGAAACGTATAAAAATACATTTATATCATTAATTATTCAATTTTGGGGTGACATAAGCATGAAGGGTTATTTAAATTTAGAAGATGGAGCCTCTTTTGAAGGAGATCTGACAGGAGAAGCTGGCATCACAGGTGAAGTGGTCTTTTTTACAGGTATGACAGGTTATCAAGAGGTGCTCACAGATCCTTCCTATAAAGGTCAGATCATTGTTTTCACATATCCGCTGATCGGAAATTACGGCATTAATCATGAAGACTTTGAGAGCAAAAAACCTCAAGTAAAAGCGGTGGTTGTTTACGAGGCAGCAGAGCATTTTTCACATCATCTTGCAGCGGTCAGCTTAAAAGATTATTTACAAAAGTGGAATATCCCGCTTCTGACACATACAGATACGCGCGCAGTCGTGCAAAACATCCGGGCAAATGGAACGATGAACGCTGTGCTTAGTGTAGACGAAAACGAAACGCCGCCTGCAATGAAACAAGACAATGTCGTCGCACAGGTGACAGATAGCGAGATCTACACACAAGGCAGCGGTGAGGAACATGTGGCGCTCATTGATTTTGGCTTTAAAAAATCAATTGCAGATTCGCTTGCAGCGCGCGGCTGTAAAGTAACTGTCATTCCATATAAACAAATGGAAAAGGTGTTTGAGATCAAACCTGATGCCATCCTGCTGTCAAACGGACCTGGGGATCCGAAAACCATGACACCGTATTTAAAAACGATTCATGACATCATGATGACATTTCCGACACTTGGAATCTGCTTAGGTCACCAATTAATCGCTCTTGCACTTGGCGGAGATACGTATAAGCTGCCATTTGGCCACAGGGGAGCGAATCATCCTGTACAGGATACAGAATCCAAACGTGTCTTTATGACAAGTCAGAACCACAGCTATGTGGTGAATGAAAAAAGCATGAATGACAAAGAAGTGGATGTGAAATTCCTTCATGTCAATGATGGATCTGTAGAAGGGTTCATTCATAAAGAAAAGCTGATTATGTCAGTTCAATTTCATCCAGAAGCACACCCAGGGCCTGCTGAAAGTGAATGGGTATTCGATGATTTTATTGAGAAAGTGAAACAAGCAAGGAGAGAAGTCGCACATGCCTAAAGATCAAAGCATACAAACCATTCTAGTCATCGGGTCTGGTCCAATCATCATTGGTCAGGCAGCAGAATTTGATTACTCAGGAACACAAGGATGTATGGCCTTAAAAGAAGAAGGCTACAAAGTCATCTTAGTGAATAATAACCCAGCAACCATTATGACAGACGAGTCATTTGCTGATGAAATCTATTTTGAACCGCTTTCAGTTGATTCATTGACAAGAATCATTGAAAAGGAAAAACCAGATGGTCTTTTAGCCAACCTTGGCGGACAGACGGCTTTAAACCTTGCTGTCGAGCTAGAAAAAGCCGGTGTGCTGAAAAAGCATGGGGTAACTCTGCTCGGAACGTCAGTTGAAACAATTGAAAACGGTGAAGATCGAGAGAAATTCCGTGCTCTCATGAAGCATTTGAACGAACCTGTGCCAGATAGTGAAATTGTGGATAATGCGGAAGATGCCCTTCAATTTGCAAAAGAAGTCGGCTTCCCAGTCATCCTAAGACCAGCATACACACTTGGCGGTAAAGGCGGCGGAATCGCTCTAACAGAAGAGGCATTTAAGCCGCTCATTGAAGGAGCTCTTTTAGCGAGTCCGATTCACCAGTGTTTAGTTGAAAAAAGCATAGCTGGCTTTAAAGAAGTCGAATATGAGGTCATGAGAGACCGTCAAAATACGTGTATCACGGTATGCAACATGGAAAATATTGATCCAGTTGGTGTGCATACAGGAGACTCAATTGTCGTTGCACCTTCCCAGACATTAACGGATCAGGATTATCAAATGCTCCGTTCAGCGAGCCTGAAAATCATTTCAGCGCTGGATGTAGTCGGCGGCTGCAACATCCAATTTGCCCTTGATCCACTCAGTAAAGAATACTTTGTCATTGAGGTGAATCCTCGGGTCAGCCGTTCATCCGCTCTTGCATCAAAAGCAACAGGCTACCCGATTGCGAAAATGGCAGCTAAGCTTGCGGTGGGGTATACGCTAGACGAATTGAAAAACCCGCTTACAGGCACAACCTATGCTAGTTTTGAGCCGGCACTCGATTATGTTGTCGTGAAATTCCCGCGCTGGCCATTTGATAAATTTAAACAGGCAGACCGTCAATTAGGCACAAAAATGAAGGCCACTGGCGAAGTCATGGCGATTGACCGAAATTTAGAATCAGCCATCCAAAAAGCAGTTGCATCACTTGAAATTAAAACGAAGGGCTTCCACCTGCCAGAACTGAAAGACCAAACGACAGAACAATTATTTGAACTCATCAAAACACCAGACGATCGCCGGTTTTTCGCTGTTATGGAGCTTCTTTCAAGACTAGAAACGGTTGAAACGATTCATCAAACGACGAAAATCGATCGATTCTTCTTACATGTGTTCCAGAATATGATTACGCTCGAGCAAGAATTGAAAGATCATAAGGGGACGCTATCAAAAGATACCTTGAAAAAGGTAAAAGAAAAAGGCTTCCTTGATGAAACGATTGCTCTTCTTACGGGTCAAACGGAAGAGTCAATCAGGCAGCTCCGTCAAGAGTACGGGATTGCTGCTTCATTTAAAATTGTCGACACATGTGCGGCGGAATTTGATGCAAAAACGAATTACTTCTATTCCACCTACTTTGGAAAAAGTGATGGTGAGCATCAAGAAAAAACAAAGCAGCGTGCTCTTATCATTGGCTCAGGTCCGATTCGAATCGGGCAGGGGGTCGAATTTGATTATAGTGCCGTTCATGGCGTTCTTACCTTGCAAAAGCTTGGATTTGAAACCATCATGATGAACAACAATCCAGAAACAGTCAGTACTGATTATGAGATTGCAGATCGTTTATATTTTGAGCCGATTACATTAGAGCACATCCTAAACGTTGTGGAAGCAGAACAAATTGATTTTGTCATTGTCCAATTTGGCGGACAGACTGCGATCAACGTCGCAGAAGGCTTAGAAAAAGCCGGTGTCACGTTGTTAGGTACGTCCTTTGCTACGCTGGATGCACTTGAAGACCGTGATTTATTCTATCAGCTTCTTGATGAACTGAACCTTCCTCACGCAAAAGGAGATACGGCTCATTCAAAAGAAGAAGCACTCGTACATGCGAAAAGCATCGGTTACCCTGTATTAATTCGCCCATCGTATGTCATTGGCGGAATGGGAATGATCGTTGTTCAGTCAGAAGCACATTTGGCGTCACTGCTGGATCAGCCAGATCATTTACCATACCCAATCTTAATTGATGAGTATGTCACTGGAAAAGAAGTTGAAGTGGATCTTATTTCTGACGGAAAAACAGCCTTCATTCCAACGATCGTAGAACATATTGAGAAAGCGGGCGTGCACTCAGGTGACAGCTTTGCCATTTTACCAAGCATCTCGATCAGTGAAGATATCAAACAGCAGGTGCATACCGCGTCTGAACAAATAGCGAAGAAATTAGCGTTCAAGGGCATTATGAATATCCAATTTGTCATCAAAGGTGATCAGGCGCTTGTATTAGAGGTGAATCCGCGGGCAAGCCGGACCGTTCCAGTCGTCAGTAAGGTAATGGGCATTGATATGATCCCAATGGCCACTCAATTATTAGCTGGTGCGGCGCTTGAAGAGCTAAACCCTGTAACGAAAAACAAAGGGGGGACAGCGGTCAAATTCCCAGTGTTCTCATCCCATGCCATTCAAGATATCGACCTCAAGCTGACACCTGAAATGAAAGCGACAGGAGAAGGAATGTGTGTAGGCAAGAACGCCGAAAGTGCCTTGAAAAAAGTGTTTGCACCGATCTGGAAGAAAAAAGGAAGCCTCTTTATACAAGGCAGTGAGCAATTGATCGATGAAGCGAAACATGCAGGCTTTGACGTCTGGACTGGCAGCTTTGAATCCTGGCTGCAGAATGAAGATAAATCCCTTCATATTCATTTAGGAGAAGATGAAGAGGCAAAAGAGCAGCGTGTAAAAGCACTCACACACGGCGTTCAAGTTCTAACTGAATATGAAACAGTTCAAGCATTCCTGCAAGGGAAAAATGGAGATGTATCACCAGTATCACTCCATGAATTATATAAAAAGGAAGTGACGGCATGAGTCAAATCGACGTGCAACCGGCATTATACGGAAAAGACTTTTTATCGTTAAAAGATTTCTCAATCCATGAGATTGCTTATTTAATTGAAAAAGCGGAAGAAATGAAACAAAATCCATATCAAGATTTATTCAAAGGGAAAACGTTAGCAATGATTTTTGAAAAATCTTCGACTAGAACCCGTGTCTCGTTTGAAGCGGGGATGACGCAGCTAGGAGGACATGCGCTCTTCCTCAGCTCAAATGATTTGCAAATTGGCAGAGGGGAAACCATCAGTGATACAGCGCAGGTGCTGTCTGGCTATGTCAACGGTATTATGATTCGAACCTTTGAGCATGAGAAGGTTGAAGAGCTTGCACAATACGCGTCTATTCCAGTCATTAATGGATTAACGGACTACTCACATCCATGTCAGGCACTTGCTGATTTATTAACGATTAAAGAAACAAAAGGCACGTTAAAAGGAATCAAAGTCGCCTATATCGGTGACGGAAATAACGTGGCGCACTCCTTGATGGTCGGCTGTGCGCAGCTAGGATGTGACATTGCGGTTGCATCACCAAAAGGCTATGAACCACTTCAAGAAGTAACAGACACTGCCCGTGAGTTTGCGAAACAATCAGGTGCAGAAGTGACCGTGACGACAGATCCTGTCGTAGCTGTAAAAGATGCAGATGTTATTTATTCAGATGTGTTTACAAGCATGGGCCAGGAAGCAGAAACAGAGAAACGTCTTGCTGAATTTAAAGAATATCAAATCAATGACGAACTGATAAGTCATGCGGCAAAGGACTATATTTTCCTTCATTGTCTCCCGGCACATCGAGGTGAAGAAGTGACGGCAGATATTATTGACGGGCCGCACTCAAAAGTATTTCAGCAGGCAGAAAACCGCCTGCATGTGCAAAAAGCGTTAATGAAAGAACTTATGTATCAACCATCCAAATAAATCAAAGTGTCCCTGACTCGTATGAGCAGGGACTTTTTGCATAGTGGATTGGAGAGGCAAGGGACGGGACATAATAACATCAATCGAGAAAGGAGGATGAAAATGGGTCAGCAGCATCAATTTAAATCAGGGAATAAAGCACCAAATAATGGTGTGTATATCGAGATCGGTGAAACTGGCAGTATGGTGAAAGATCCTTTAAAGATTAAGCTTAAAGCAGGCGATGTCTTTCCTGATAACTCGAACCATAATCGTGTTTGGACTTACCAAAGAAAGCCGTAAGCAATTGACTAAGAGTCATAAGGAATAAGTCTTTAGAGGCATGTGTCATGCCTCTTTTTTCTTTATAATAAAAAGCAATTAAGTTCCAATTTTCAAATAAATAGTGTGGAAATTAAACTAAAATGTGTAATTGGAAAATATTGTTGAAAGGATTTGTGTGATGGAAAAGATGAATCTCAGTGAAAGTGTTTGGAATAAACGCTTCACCTCATTATTCATATCAAGACTCATTAAAAACACAGGGGAAAGTTTTGCTTTTACATCCGTCCTTTGGCTATTGATTTTAAGAGGGGATGGAGCGCTCGGTACAGGACTTCTTCTAGCAGTAACTGTTCTCCCTTCATCTTTGTTAGCCCCAATATTAGGACCTCTTATGAAAAAGCATCATTTGTCTAAATGGATGTTCGCTTCAGATGTTGTTCGAGCAACAATTGTACTCATTATTCCACTTCTGCACTTTTCGCATCTATTGCCTCTATGGTTATTGATCTCATTAATGGTTATTCAATCGGCAACAGGTGCAGCATATAATCCAGCTTCGGTGGCCATCTTACCGCAGATTGTTCCAAAGCATCTCATTCAAAAAGCAAATGCGATCCTGCAATCTTCTTTTGAGATTGTTGCACTTGCAGCAGTCATGGTGGCTGGTCTTTTGGTTAAATTAATTGGACCTGCTGATACCCTGCTGATCACCACTGCTTTATTTGTTATTTCTGGTCTGTTTATTATCGGGGTTAAACTGAAGAAAACGGATGAAGAAAAAGCAGCAGGCATTAAACAAGCGAAGAATACATATTTGTATAACTTAAAAAGAGGGTTTCTCGTTGTCAAAAACCATCACATTTTATTTGCACTCACACTGTATTGTATCTTAATGAATGTCGCAGCAGCTCCGTGGCAGGCGCTCTCAGCGGTATACGTAGCAGAAGCGCTGCAAAGCGACTCCATGGTGTATTCCATTTTAAGAGGCGTTGCTGCAGTGGGCGCGTTTATGATGGGCTTTGCTCTAGCGAAGGTCAAAATTAAGAGATTTGGTTTGTTCTTTATTGTCGCTGGCATGATTGAAGGGGCTGCGTTCTTTATTACAGGGATGAGTACATGGCTGCCGGTCGTTCTGCTTGCTTCCTTTATTTTTGGAGCTGCTGTCAGTGCGATCAATGTACCGGAAATGGTCATTATTCAAACGTCTGTTGACCAAGAGGATCAGCCGCAAGTATATGCTGTGATCAATGCGTCATCAAATGTCTTTCTCCCGCTTGCAGCTGTCGTATCAGGCGTTCTGGCAGAAAGATTTGGAGCGGGACCTGTCATTGCTGGCGGAGGAATCCTTGAAATTTTATCAGGTATCGCGATCTTCCTGTTTACAGGGCTTGCGAAAAGCCATTTGACAGCGGACAAACAAAAGTCCGAAACCGTCGAGGTGTGAACAATAAAAACCCCCTGTATGTTATAGACAGGGGGTTTTAGCATGCCGCTTTTCAATCACGTAGAAAAAAAGAAAAAGAGCTAAACATCATTTTAGCTCTTTTTCACAAATCGTTTTCTTGCATATTAAGAGTGTTTTGTTGAACTTTCCGTTTCTTTCATTGGACTTACTTCAGCAAAGATGAATAAAATAACCGTAAACACAACTGCAAGAATGGAAGTGAGCGTAAAATCATAAGCAGCTCCATTCATAGAGGCAACGATGTAACCAGCCATATGTGTCAGCAGAAAAGTCCAAATGAGGGTGATAATATAATGCATAATCCCACCGTCCTTTATGTAACAATCTATTGATTATCATACCATAGATGCAAGTGAAGGGAAAAGACTGTTTTCCGCCTTTATGTGACCATTTTTAGACCTTCTGCTATAAAAATAAAAAGAATTCTTCTGTCTTTAGGGGATTTCCTTATTCCTACAAGAGTTGTTGTTCATATCATAGAAAGCAGAATCACTGAAAGGAGGCTGGCCATATGGGTGTAAGCGAACGTTTTTTCCAGCTTGGTTCCCAGTGGAACATCATTCACCTTCCTCAAAAACCAAATGGCTTTGGCATTCTAATCCTCGGTGACCGAAATCACTTTGTGCAGGAAAATACATCATTCTGGATTCAGCATTATGGAAGAAACCAGCTTTTAACTGCCTTAAAGGATGAAGGATATACATTGTTTAATAGTCAACTTCATGGGAATCACTGGGGATGCGAAGATGCTGTTTTTAGTGCCAAGCAGCTCGTGCATCACACATTAAAACAAGAAATATTAAACCGGGAAATTCATGTGCTCGCAGAGGGAATGGGCGCACTTGTTGCCATGAGCCTTGCTGAGGAGATGCCTGAAGTGTTAAGGTCCATTGCGATGATGAATCCATGTCTGAATCTGGATGCACAACGAGAAAGAGAAAAGGAACACAAATTCTTTTACAAGCAGCTGATCAAAGAGTTAGCAGAGAGCTATGGCTGTTCTGAAAAGGAAGCTGAAACGTATCCACTGCCTTCTTGCCCTGTTCATTCTGCTCATGTGCCGATTCATATATGGCAAAGACTAAACGGTGCACCTTATGCATATGAACTTCACGCAAAACCTTTTATTGATCAGCATATGAAAAATCCAGAACATTGTCAGATCGATCTCACACTGCATATGTTTGATCATCCGAGAAGAATCTTTCAATCCATTCACAAGTTTTATAAATCGCATGAAAGAGAATTGTGATGAATAGGATGATAACAGCCCTTCATAGAAAGGGCTCTTCTTTTTATTCGATCTTAAAAAAGGGGACATGAACATGGAAACAGGACTGATCATAGGGGCAGATGAGTTTTTTGGCCTGACACTTTGTGAATATATGATGAAAGAGGGCATTCAAGTGGATATCACGCGTCCTCATGATCTTAAAGAAGAACAAAAAGGATTGTTAGAAGAGCGGATGATGTGGCTGGGCAGAAATGATCTCGTTCGTGTCATTGACCTTCAGGATAGCAAAGACACGTATGACCTCATTTTTATTCAATCAGAGGAACCGCATAACAGGCAGGAAGACATCAAAGCAAAGCATGGCATGTACCGGATTCTTTTTGATAAACCTGAAAACGAATCAGCAAAACAGAATGTACCGGCAGTTATTCTTCCTCACATGTTCGGACCATGGACACTCAATGAAGATCAAACAAAGCGTGCAGATTCATTTTTTGTAGAAGATGTAGCGAAGAACTTGTTACAATGGGCATCAGACACAGGTCAAAGACAGGACATGACGTATGAATTGAAGGTAGAAAGCGAAACAGATGACAAAAAAGCAGAAGATATGATAGCTGAATGGAAAAGACAAAACTCAACATTTTTCGACAAAAAGCAAGAATGATCTTCCATCTTATCTTTTTTCAGTATAAAATAAACCTATATTTAACATACAGGTTCATCACTGCATGTTGCAAAAGGGAGTTGAACATGGCATGAAGTACCAGCGGCTTGTCATGATCTTTTCGTTCCTTCTTCTATTATCTGCCTGCTCGCAGGCGCCTTTAAAAGGAAAAATTGAGAAGGTGGGTTTACTCGTCCCCGATACGATCAATGATCAAGTTTGGGGAACGAAAGGTTATAAAGGCTTATTAAGTATCCAATCAACATTTGGTGTAGATGTTTATTATAAGGAAGGAATGGTCGACAAGGAGAAAATCGTTGATGCCATTGAAGAATTCCATAAAAAAGGAGTCAATTTGATTATTGGCCATGGCAATGAATACAGTGAAATTTTCAACTTGATCAGTGAAGATTATCCAAACATACAATTTATTACGGTCAATGGAAACAAGCCTCAGGCGGACAATGTCACAAACGTGACGTTTAAAGGTGAAGCGATGGGCTTTTTCGGAGGCATGACAGCTGCACATATGTCTAAAACAAAAAAGATTGGTATTCTTGCTACATATGATTGGCAAAGTGAGGTAGACGGCTTTATCAAAGGGGCAAAATATCAAGATGAACATGTACAAGTTTTAGCAGAGTTTGTCGAAAACTGGGATGATGCTGACAAAGCTGTGGAGCTCTATCAAAAATTAAAAAAGCAGGGCGTAGATGTTGTGTATCCCGCAGGTGATGGTTATAATATCCCTGTCATTGAACAAATCAAAGCCGATAATTTATCAGCGATCGGGTACGTGACCGATCAATCCAACCTTGGAAGTCATACGGTTTTAACGAGCACTGTCCAGCATGTTGATAAAGCGTACAGCATCATTGCAAAGAAATTTAATGAAGGCAAGCTAAATGAACAAGGTGAGTACTCCTTTGATTTTAAAGAAGGAGTGATCGAGATGGGGAAATTTAGCACCACCATTGACGACGCTTTTGTGAAAGACATTGAAAGTGATATTGCGTCTTACAAAAAAACTGGCAAACTGCCAAATGAAAAGTGAGGAGACGACGATCATGCAGCACGAAAAATCGATGCAATTTTTACAAATTGCCATGAAGTATTTTCCGCAGGCAAAGGAAGAGTTAGATAAAGCAGGGATTCAGCTTGAGCCTGAAGCGCTTCAGCCGCTGCTAACATTATTTACATCTGTCATGCAGGAAGCATATGAGCTTGGAAAAGCAGATGCAGAATCAGAAAAAGCCACAGAATAGTGGCTTTTTTTTATGATAATTTTTTCTTGAAGGCACTAATCATAGGACCAACATCTTTAAACACGGGCTTCAGCTCATCGATGGAGTTCATAATGTTCCCAATTTGATTCATGACATGCATGTAGTCAATTGAGTCATCACTTGAAGATGTCTCCGCACGTTCCTCCTTTGCCTCTGACTTACTTTTTTCCTTTTCAATCGGCTGTCCAAACATCATTGCTGAGAAAATATCTTTTTGCGCCATATCACATGTTCCTTTCTACTATTGGTATATATCATTAATCTATGAAAAAAGTGAGAGGAAAGGTTAGACGTTTGTATTGCCAAGAAGAAAAAAATAAGGTAAAATTAGTACCAGATACTAATATAAGATCACAATATCACATGCTCGTATGAGTAAAAGGAGTCTTATTCAATGAATGCTGGAATTATTGGCCTTGGCCGCTATATACCTGAAAAAGTATTAACAAATCATGATTTAGAAAAAATGGTTGAAACTTCTGACGAGTGGATTCGTACTAGAACAGGTATAGAAGAAAGAAGAATTGCATCTGATGATGTCAATACATCTCATATGGCGCTTGCTGCTGCAAAAAAAGCATTAGCTGACGCAGATGTGGCTGCAGAAGATATCGATATGATTCTTGTGGCAACAGTCACGCCAGATCAAGCATTTCCGACAGTCGCTTGTATGATTCAAGAGCAGCTCGGTGCACATAAAGCATGTGCAATGGATATTAGCGCTGCGTGTGCTGGCTTTATGTATGGGCTTGTTACTGGAAAACAATTTATCGAATCGGGAACATACAAACACGTGCTTGTCGTCGGTGTTGAAAAACTTTCTCGCATTACCGACTGGGATGACCGCAATACAGCTGTTTTGTTTGGAGATGGAGCTGGAGCTGCTGTGCTGGGAGAAGTCAGCGAAGGCAAAGGAATTCTATCATTTGAACTCGGAGCAGATGGAAGCGGCGGGAAGCACTTGTACTTAGATGAAAAAGATCATACAATCATGAATGGACGAGAAGTATTTAAATTTGCTGTAAGACAAATGGGCGAGTCAAGTGTAAACGTCATTGAAAAAGCTGGGCTATCTAAAGAAGACGTTGACTTCTTGATTCCGCATCAAGCAAACATTCGCATTATGGAAGCAGCACGCGAACGCTTAGAGCTGCCAGTTGAAAAAATGTCGAAAACAGTCCATAAATATGGAAACACGTCAGCAGCATCCATTCCAATTTCACTATGTGAAGAAATCGAAGCCGGAAAAATTCATGACGGCGATGTGATTGTAATGGTTGGTTTTGGCGGCGGATTAACTTGGGGCGCAATCGCTATGCGATGGGGCCGATAAAAGAGTGGGGTGCACAAATTAATGGATAAGAAACGAGTAGTTGTTACAGGATTAGGTGCTTTGACACCACTTGGCAACGATGTAGAGTCAACATGGAAAAATGCTTTAGCGGGTGTATCAGGGGTTGGACCGATTACACGTGTCGATTCAAGTGAATATACCGCAAAAGTAGCAGCAGAACTAAAAGATTTTAACATTGAAGATTACATGGAGAAAAAAGAAGCGCGAAAAATGGCACGCTTTACGCAATATGCAGTCGTTGCTGCTCAAAAGGCGCTCGAAGATTCACGTCTTGAAATCACAGATGAAATCGCACCGCGTGTTGGTGTATGGGTTGGGTCTGGTATTGGCGGACTTGAAACATTTGAAGAGCAGTTCGAAGTGTATTCAAATAAAGGGGCAAGACGCGTAAGTCCATTCTTCGTCCCAATGATGATTCCTGATATGGCGACAGGTCAAATCTCTATTGCACTTGGTGCAAAAGGAGTTAACTCTTGTACAGTGACAGCATGTGCAACAGGTACAAACTCAATTGGTGATGCATTTAAAGTCATTCAGCGCGGAGATGCAGATGCAATGATAACAGGCGGAACAGAAGCGCCGTTAACAAAAATGTCGTTTGCGGGTTTCTGTGCGAACAAAGCCCTTTCGACAAATCCTGATCCAAAGACAGCAAGCCGTCCGTTCGACAAAAACCGTGACGGATTTGTCATGGGTGAAGGTGCAGGGATTATTGTTCTTGAAGAACTTGAGCATGCGTTAAAACGTGGTGCGACCATTTATGCTGAAATCGTTGGTTATGGTTCAACTGGAGATGCCTACCATATTACGGCGCCAGCTCCAAACGGTGAAGGCGGCGTCCGTGCAATGCAAGAAGCGATTCGAGATGCAGGTTTGTCTGTGGAAGACATTGATTATATCAATGCCCACGGAACAAGCACACCTTACAATGATAAATTTGAAACAATGGCGATTAAAGAAGTGTTCGGAGAGCATGCGAACCAGCTTGCAATCAGTTCAACAAAATCAATGACAGGTCACTTACTTGGCGCAGCGGGCGGAGTAGAAGCTATTTTCTCTGTTCTTGCGATTAAAGACAGCGTCATTCCTCCGACCATTAATCTTGAAACACCGGATGAAGAATGTGATCTTGATTATGTAGCAAATGAAGCACGTTCAAAAGAAGTACAAGTTGCTTTAAGTAACTCACTTGGTTTTGGCGGGCATAATGCGACAATAATTTTCAAAAAATACGAAGCGTAATACTTCCTGAGAAAGCGGCGGTCGATAAACAGATCGCCGCTTTTTTGCATATGATGAAAATGGAGGTGTTCAGCGGTATGGGTCTGATCAATACACAATATCTCATTCATCAATCATCATCATTTCAGGAGCTTGCGGCGCGCTTTATTCCTTATTTTAAAGGGGCAGAGGAAAAAGAATGGTCGTCTATCCTCGCTCACCTGCAGCATCACGGGATGGTTCGGTCTTGGAGCTCGTGTAAAAACATGATCGACAAGCTCAAAGAAAAAGGGTACTTCAAGCTTGTCATGAAAGAATACCAAACGCTTCAAAAAGAGTGGGAAGGTCCTGACATCCCTGTGTTTATTTTACCTGTCAACGAGAGCAGCAGAGAAATCAGAGAGCAATTTTATTATCAATCCGGCATGGCATTTGATGACAAGGTCTTTCTTTTTTTGTCTCCAAATACCCCGAAGGAGCGAATCGGTACATTGCTGACTCACGAGTATCACCATGTATGCAGGCTGCATTTTCTCTCAAAAGAAGAAAAAGACTTTACATTCCTCGATACAATCATGATGGAGGGGCTCGCTGAATATGCTGTGTATCATAGATATGGTGAAAGCTATACAGCGAAATGGACCACCTTCTATAGCGAATCCCAGCTTCAGCGCATGTACAAGAAATGGGTATCCAGTCATCTTGATCAAAAAGTCCAGGACGACGAAAGGCTGATACAGAATCTTCTTTATGGAAAAGGGAACTACCCTAAAATGCTTGGTTACGCCACCGGGTTTTATATCGTGAAAAAATATTTTAATGAGCACCGAATCAGCGAGGAGTCTATGATTGCAGAGCCGTCAGAAACTTTTTTAAAGGCGATAGAATCAAAAAGTGAGTAATTAACATAAAAAGAGACATATTACAAATTTACTAAATACTTCTTGATTTCGTCATAGCGATGTAATAATATACAAATAATTCTTTTTATTTTAAAAAGACGGAATATTCAGGTTCAATTCTATTGATCTATGGAGAAAGGGGCGAATGAATGAGCACGCTGCTTGAAGTGCAAAACTTAAAAACATATTTTTTTCGAAAAAAGGAACCGATACCTGCTGTTGATGGCGTTGATTTCAGCATCAACAGAGGAGAAACTGTCGCATTAGTCGGTGAGTCTGGATCTGGCAAAAGCATTACGTCCTTATCCATTATGGGTCTGATTCATGGAACTGGTGGGAAAATTATGGACGGTTCTATCAAACTTGATGGAAAGGACCTTGTTACATATAGTGAAAAGGAATTATGCAGCATCCGTGGTAATGAAGTATCTATGATCTTTCAGGAACCCATGACCTCACTTAATCCCGTCTTAACCATCGGAGAACAAATAACAGAAATCCTCATCTATCACAAAAAATTTTCAAAAAAAGAAGCGGTCAAAAAAGCGGTTGATCTGCTGAAGCTTGTTGGTTTTTCCCGTCCGGAGCAAATCATGAAAGATTATCCGCATCGATTATCAGGCGGCATGCGGCAAAGAGTAATGATTGCCATAGCGCTCAGCTGTGATCCGAAGCTTCTCATTGCAGATGAACCGACAACAGCCCTGGATGTGACCATTCAAGCACAGGTCCTCACATTAATGAAAGATTTATGCTCTACCTTTGGTACTTCTATTCTTCTTATCACACATGATTTAGGTGTCGTGTCTGAAGTAGCAGATCGAGTGATTGTCATGTACTGCGGACAGGTTGTTGAAAATGGAACCGTGGAAGAGTTGTTTGAACAGCCGCTTCATCCTTACACAGAAGGGCTGCTTGAATCAATTCCTGTCATTGACGGAGACATCCAGCCGTTAACAGCCATCAAAGGAAATGTTCCTGCGCCAGATCAGCTTCCAGCCGGCTGCCGCTTTGCTCCTAGATGTCCGCAAGTGAAGGAACGCTGCCTGGGTGAACTGCCTAAGCTGAGAACATTTGAAGATGGCAGAAGCGTCAGATGTTTCTTATATGAGGAGGCAGATCAAACATGACCCTTCCTCAAAATCAAACACAAATAACGGAATTACCAGAGAAAGAAACGATTCTTGAACTGAAACAGATTCGAAAACATTTTCCGATTAAAGCGGGTGTCTTTCAGAAAAAAGTCGGTGCAGTAAAAGCTGTTGACGGCATAGACTTGAAGATTTATAAAGGTGAAACGTTAGGTATTGTCGGGGAGTCAGGATGCGGTAAATCCACATTAGGACGGACCATGATTCGTCTATATGAACCAACTGACGGTCAAATCTTTTTTAAAGGGCAAGACATCACGCGCGTATCAGAATCAAAGCTAAGACAATCTACACGAAAAAACATCCAAATGGTTTTTCAAGATCCCTTTGCATCACTCAACCCTAGAAAAACACTTCGAAGCATCATCAAAGAACCCTACAAAACACATCACTTATATTCCTTAAAAGAAAGAAATGAAAAAGTAGAACAGCTTTTATCAAAGGTAGGCCTTCATCCAAGCTTTGCGAACCGCTATCCCCATGAATTTTCAGGCGGGCAGAGGCAGCGAATCGGCATCGCTCGTGCGCTTGCCATGAATCCCGACATGATCATCGCAGATGAGCCTGTATCGGCACTTGATGTATCCATTCAGGCCCAGGTCATTAATCTAATGAAGGAGCTTCAGGAGGAATTTGACCTTACCTATCTATTTATCTCTCACGATTTAAGTGTGGTCAGGCATATTAGCGATAGAGTCGGCGTCATGTATCTAGGCAAAATGATGGAGCTTGCCGATAAACATAGTCTGTACGATGAACCGCTCCATCCATATACACAGGCCTTGCTTTCTTCCGTTCCTGTCACCCGTAAAAAAGGGCAGGTGAAAAGAGAACGCATTATGCTGCAAGGCGACCTGCCGAGTCCTGCAAATCCGCCAAAAGGCTGCGTATTTCACACAAGATGCCCGCATGCGAAAGAAATCTGTAAAGAAAAAGTACCAGCATTTCAGGAGTTAAAAACGAATCACTTTGTTGCCTGCCACCTCTACAACGCTTGATCAAGCTTGTATGATCTCATCTTTGAGAGGGGGGATGAAACAGGATTCTGTCATGATTTTTAAAAAAGAATAGGGGGAATTGTCTATGAAAGTTAGAAATAGAAAGTCCATTTTGGTCAGTTTACTGCTGATTTTTACATTAATCCTAGCTGCTTGTTCTGGTGGAAATAAAACATCTGGAGACAGTGAAAAGAAATCCACTGGTAAACCGGTACAAGGCGGAGATCTTGTCATCGGTTCAATTGCAGAGCCAACATTATTTAACTCTCTGTATTCTACAGATGTGGCAAGCTCTGATATTGAAGAAAGAATCTACAGCTTCTTGCTTCAAACAGACGGAAAGCTGAACCCTCAGCTATCGCTGGCAGAGGATATTAAAGAATCAGATGATGGCAAGCAGTTTGATGTCACCATTAAAAAAGGTGTGAAGTTTCATGATGGTGAAGAACTGACTGCTGATGATGTTGTGTTTACATACAGCATTCCAATCAATAAGGACTACAATGGGGAACGCGGATCAGGCTTTGAAGTATTAGAGTCTGTTAAAAAGACAGGGGACTACTCGATCGAATTTAAGCTTAATAAAAAAGATCCCTATTTTTATAATGTTACATTAGGAAGCTACGGCATTTTACCTAAGCATATTTTAGGTGATGTGCCTATAAAGGATCTCGGTGAAAACGAATTTAACCGAAAAAAACCAATCGGTTCTGGTCCATTTAAATTTGCAGAGTGGAAAGAAGGAGACTACGTCAAACTAGAAGCCTTTGACGATTATTGGGATGGACGTCCATACCTTGATACCGTCACGATTAAAACGATTCCTGACCAAAATGCAGCCATTGCTCAGCTTTCAGCAGGCGATATTGATTTCTTTGCTGTACCAGGAGCGGAGCTGCAAACAGCTGAAAAAGTCAGCAACATTAAAATTGAATCTGACCTAGGCCTGAATTATTCATACATTGGCTGGAACCAGAAAAATGAACTTTTTAAGAGTAAAAAGGTCCGCCAAGCGCTGACACATGCCATTGATCGTCAAACGATTGTTGACCAAGTGTTAGATGGAGACGGCAAAGTAGCTAACATTCCAGAAAGTCCGCTGTCCTGGAACTATCCAAAGGATGAAAGTGTTCCAGTATTTGAATTTGATCAAGAAAAAGCCAAAAAGATGCTGAAAGAAGAGGGATGGGAGGATACAGATGGAGACGGCTATCTTGATAAGGATGGCAAGAAATTCTCCTTTGTCATAAAGACCAACCAAGGAAATAAAGTTCGTGAAGATATCGCTGTCGTTGTCCAGCAGCAGCTCAAAGAAATTGGTGTGGAAGCGAAGCCGCAAATTGTGGAATTCAGTGCACTCATTGAGCAGACGACACCGCCTAAATGGGATTATGATGCACTGCTGCTCGGCTGGAGCCTTGCGACATTCCCTGATCAATTCAGCATCTTCCACTCAAGCCAGTCAGAAAAAGGCTTAAATAACATCTGGTATAAAAATAAAGAGGTCGATAAGCTGTTAGTCGATGCTAAAAAATTAAGCGATCGAAAAGATTATTCAAAGGCATATGAAAAAATTTATAAACTGATCGCAGAGGATCAGCCATATACGTTCCTTTACTATGCTAACTCACATCGCGCTATGCCATCTAATCTTCAAGGCTATTCTTACCACCCGAAAGATGAGTATTACAAAATCGAAAAATGGTGGCTTGAACAGTAGGCTGATAGTGAAGAGGGGGAGGATTCTCCCCATTCACCGTGAGAACAATTCCTTGCATTTGGTGTCCGGTCTTTGCGTGGTGCTAATCGCGCTCTGCATCAGCACGAGAATTCAAGGGGGGTTATATCACGCTGAAAAGAAGACAAAGGGCTAAAATAACTTCATTTTAGCCTTTTTTTCACAGAATGGCGATCCGATGAAAAAGGAGTTGTGCATATGGTTACATATATCATTAGAAGGACATTGCTCTCTATTCCTATTTTATTAGGGATTACCATTTTGTCCTTTGCCATTATGAAAGCAGCACCAGGCGATCCGATGTCACTCATGATGGACCCTACCATTAGTGCGGCAGACCGGGAAGCATTTATTGATAAGTACGGCTTGAATGATCCGGAATATGTGCAATATATGAAATGGCTTGGCAATATGCTTCAAGGTGACTTTGGCACATCCATTGTCAAAAAGGGAACGCCCGTGGCTGATTTGATTTTTGCCCGGCTGCCAAATACCCTCATCCTCATGATTTTTTCTACATTAGTTGCCCTGCTGATCGCCATCCCATTTGGTGTTCTTTCAGCAAAACGTCCGTATACAAAGCTTGACTATGGGATTACGGTTACATCTTTTATCGGACTGGCTATTCCAAACTTTTGGTTTGGTCTCATCCTCATTATGGTTTTATCCGTGAACCTAGGGTGGTTCCCGACTGGCGGAGTCTCTACCTTGAATGCTGATTTTAATGTGTTTGATCGGCTCCATCACATTATTTTACCTGCCTTTGTTTTAGCAACGGCTGATATGGCAGGGCTGACCCGGTACACAAGGTCGAGTATGCTTGATGTCATGAGGCAGGATTACATTCGCACCGCAAGAGCGAAAGGCTTTAGAGAAAACAAAGTTATTTTTAAACATGGTTTACGAAACGGTCTTATGCCTGTCATAACGATTTTCGGATTGATGATACCATCCTTTATTGGCGGCGCGGTTGTGGTGGAACAAATCTTCACCTGGCCTGGACTTGGAAAGCTGTTCATTGATTCTGCCTTTTCGAGAGATTATCCGGTCATTATGGCGATGACCGTTATTTCCGCAGTGCTCGTGGTGGTGGGAAATTTAATAGCGGATATTTTATATGCGATCGTTGACCCGCGTATTGAATATTAGAAGGGAGCTGAAGGACAATTGGCACAGCCTAATATGGGAACACCTCCTGTTGATATCAAATTAAAGGAGGGCCTTCCGCCAAAGCCAGAGACAATGCTGCGTTTATTTTGCGAGAAATTTTTCAAAAATAAATTGGCAGTTGCCGGCTCCGTGATCTTATTGGTCATTATTTTTTCTGCCATTTTTGCTCCAGTGATCGCTCCATATGCACCAGAGCATCAAGATTTATTGAAGCGGCTCCAGCCGCCAAGTGCTGAGCATTTTATGGGGACAGACAAGTTTGGCCGCGATATTTTCTCAAGGGTGCTATATGGCGCGCGCGTTTCTTTATTGGTCGGTTTCGTCTCGGTGGTTGGTGCAATCACTATTGGAACTGTCGTTGGCGCGGTCGCGGGGTATTTCAAAGGGTTTGTTGATTCCTTGTTAATGAGGTTTGTGGATGTCGTGTTGTCGATTCCAGATATTTTTCTATTGATCACGCTCGTCACCATTTTCAAACCGGGCATTGATAAATTGATTTTAATCTTTGCTCTGACTGGCTGGACAACAACCGCCAGGCTCATTCGCAGTGAATTCTTATCACTTCGAACAAGAGAATTCGTACTTGCGGCAAGAACCATTGGAACGAAAAATCATGTCATTATCTTTTCGCATATTTTACCGAACTGTATCGGTCCTATTATTGTGTCAGCTACATTAAAAGTAGGCTCTGTCATTTTAGCTGAATCAACGCTCAGCTACCTTGGCTTTGGTATTCAGCCGCCAACGGCAAGCTGGGGCAACATGCTGCAAGATGCACAAAATTTCTCGATTATGGTGCAAGCGTGGTGGTACCCGCTTTTCCCAGGCTTACTCATTTTGCTGACTGTTTTATGTTTTAATTTTTTAGGAGATGGGCTGAGAGATGCGCTTGATCCTAAAAAGCTGAAGTAAGGTTTAAAGGGGCTCTGCGTGCGCCCTCCGTTTCCTGAATGAAATAAAGACACGAAGCCGTCATTCATCCAGCTTGAAGTTTTGATAAAGTTGGAATAATTTCTCTATCCCTTGCCCATACTGTGGACAACAGTTTTTATAAAGTGAGGGATTGGTTATGTTATTTCTTCATGACGTATGGGTGAATTGGTTTGAAGGGGAAGAAAATGGCTACAATGTGTGTCATTTTCATGAGTGGCGTAAGGAGGACAGCGTTGAGCTGTTAGATCAAGTGCCTTTACTTAAGGTGCAGAGTCCTTTGTTTGATTACATAGAGAATGATCTTTCAGAGCTGCCAAAGACGCTGCTAGAGTCTGTTTTTGAGAAATCATATATTCGAAAAAATCATGAGCGCCGTAAATTAGAATATTGCTTTGTAGTCACAGACGGCATACGAATCATTGCCGTGGATACGATTGGGTATTCCATTCCTGTGAGAAAAAGCCGCTTGATCCCAAGGCAGGAGCAATTGGTCTATGAAATGGTGAAAGATGTGAAAGCAGAAGAATATGAATTCTCTAAGGACAGTCTTGAATCGACGAAGGAGTACCACATTCTATCACTGCCGCCGCAGCATATCAGCGGATTAACGAGAAAAGAAAGACAGCTGAAGCAGCTGATGTTTATGGCACTCGATCAATTAAAGGGGCTCCAAAACAGGGCGGAGATTGCGTATTGGTATACGGAATGGAACCCGCGCATGTACAACCAAATCAAACGAATGTCATTCGAAGAGATTTGGAACATGCTTTACAATGAAACGATTGATGGGTGGTCAGAGAATCATTTAGCCTTCTGTGAAAAAATGATTAAAGGACAGCCATTTTTCGAAAAGCTTTGGGAAATGGAAAACGAATCAAAAGTAAATTAGAAAAAGCTTGCAGCGGGTAGTGCTGCAAGCTTTTTTTATTTGCGTTTTCTGCCAAGACCCATCGCATTCTCCATTTTTTTCAGCATTTTGTTTGCTGCGCGGTTTGCTTTTTCAGCACCTTCGTCTAGAATACGGTCAAGCTCGTCTGATTCAATCAGTTCATGGTAACGATCTTGAATTGGTTTTAAAGCATCAACGACAACGTTCGCAAGATCTCCTTTAAACTCACCATATCCTTTGCCTTCGTACTTTTGCTCCAGCTCTGCAATCGATATGTTGCCTAATACAGAATAAATCGTCAGCAAGTTGGCAATTCCAGGCTTGTTCTCTTTGTCATACTTGACGATGCCTTCTGAATCCGTCACAGCACTTTTGATTTTCTTTTCAAGCTGCTTTGGTTCATCTAATAAGGTAATGAAGGATTTTTGGTTCGGATCGGATTTGCTCATTTTTTTCGTTGGATCTGTTAAAGACATTATCCGAGCGCCTTCTTTTGGAATTTTCACTTCAGGCACAGTGAAGATGTCATTGTATTTTCGGTTAAAGCGTTCAGCAAGCGTTCTAGTCAATTCAAGATGCTGCTTTTGGTCTTCTCCAACAGGGACTAAATCAGTACCATATAATAAGATATCGCCAGCCATTAATGGGGGATACGTTAATAGGCCTGAAACAACGGCTTCCTTACCAGCGGATTTGTCCTTGAATTGGGTCATTCTTTCTAATTCTCCAATATAAGCAACACATTGCAGCATCCATCCTGCCTGGGCGTGAGCAGGTACCTCTGATTGGATAAACAATGTTGCCTTCTCTGGATCAAGTCCAACGGCTAAATAAAGAGCTGCTAAGCTTCTAATATTTTGGCGGAGAGCTAATCGGTCCTGACTCACTGTAATCGCATGCTGATCTACGACACAAAAATAGCCATTATAGTCATGCTGCAAATCGACAAATTGCTTCATTGCTCCAATATAGTTCCCTAATGTGACAGAACCGCTCGGCTGAATGCCTGAAAAAATTGTCTTCTTTGTCATACTAAAACCTCTTTTCTTCAATATAAAAAAGGCCCACCCATCACTTTTCAACAGAAAAGGGACGAATGAACCGTGGTACCACCCTTGTTATTTCACATAGAAATCACTCAAGACGTTGATAACGGAGACTGCTCCGTCTAAGCCTACTCACTTTTTTAGAAGTGTTCGGTTAGCTGCTCCAAAGCCCATTCCATACATGCCATTATCTGCTCACACCGGCCGCAGACTCTCTGTAAATGGTGAATATATGTACTCTTCTTTTTCACCGCAACAATATGTCTATCTATTATAAAGGATGTCCATGAAAAAGTCACGAAGCCATTATGTGACCTTCTCATCATGCCTATTGACACTTAAAATTTTAGATAAAATAACAAATATCTGTCAGAATTTTTTAAAAAAGGATGATTAATTATATGTATAAAACATTATTCCTGCTGAATTTGTTAAATTATTTTAATCAATTTACGCTTTAATTTGTTGAAGTGATTGAGACTTTAGTTTATAAAAATCCCTCTTTATCCCCATTTACGTTTTTAAAAAATATATGAAATTGATATTGCAATAAATTATTCTATTCATTATAATGAATTTGTTCACACGTTTGTGCTAGGCTCTTTACATAGTGAAAATTCAGAAAAAACAAAAGAAATAGAAAGTAAGCTATTCAGGGACTTTTTTACGCTATTTCTTAAATCTGAATCTCATCTTCTATCGAGACCTTTGAACTAAAAACATATTATAAGGGGGAATACAGTTGAAAAAGCGTTGGTCTGTTGTTACTTTAATGCTTATTTTCACACTTGTATTAAGCGCTTGTGGTTTCAGCGGAAACAAATCAGGCGACAGCACGAGCAGTTCTGGAGAGGCTAAAACAACATTAAATGTGAATATCTCCACTGAGCCTTTTTCTCTACATCCGGGATTGGCAAATGATTCAACTTCAGGTAGTGTCATCCGTCAGACTTTTGAAGGATTAACAAGAATTAACGCTGAAGGAAAGCCAGAAAATGCAATGGCTTCTGATATCAAAACAAGTGCTGATGGTAAAACATACACATTCACACTTCGTGATGCAAAATGGTCTAATGGTGACCCTGTTACAGCTAAAGATTTCGAATATGCTTGGAAATGGGCATTAGATCCTAAAAATGAATCTCAATATGCTTACCAGCTTTACTATATTAAAGGTGCTGAAGCAGCGAACAAAGGGAAAGCGAAAGTTGCTGATGTTGGCATTAAAGCTAAAGACGACAAAACGCTTGTAGTTGAGCTAGAGAACCCAACACCGTTCTTTACTGAACTAACTGCATTCTATACGTATATGCCAATCAACAAAAAAGTGGCTGAAAAGAATAAAAACTGGTACACAAATGCTGGTGAAAACTACGTATCTAACGGACCATTCGTTCTTTCTAAATGGAAACATGGCGGTTCTATCACGCTTGAAAAGAACAATGAATACTGGGATAAAGATACTGTGAAATTGAAAAAAATCAACATGTCTATGATCAAAGATACAAACACTGAGCTTAGCATGTTCAAAAAAGGCGAGCTTGACTGGGCTGGTTCTCCAACTGGAAGCCTTCCAACTGAGTCTTTAAAAACATTGAAAAAAGAAGGCGGTCTGAAAATCCAAACGATCGCTGGTATCTATAACTACAAATTCAACACAAAAGTAAAACCTTTAAACAATGCAAATATCCGTAAGGCCCTGACATACTCAATCAACCGTCAAGCGATCGTTGACAAAATTACGCAAGGTGAGCAAGTGCCAGCAATGGCAATCGTTCCTCCAACAATGGAAGGATTCACTGATAACAAAACTGGCTACTTCAAAGATCACGATGTAGCAACTGCTAAAGAGCTTCTTGAAAAAGGTGTGAAAGAATTAGGTTATAAGTCTGTTTCTGATCTTCCAACATTGAAACTTTCTTACAACACTGATGAAGGCCACCAAAAGATTGCACAAGCAATTCAAGAAATGTGGAAAAAAGATTTAGGTGTGAAAGTTGAACTTGATAACTCTGAGTGGAACGTATACATCGACAAAATCCACAGTGGAGACTACCAAATCGGACGTATGGGCTGGTTAGGTGACTTCAACGATCCAGTGAACTTCCTTGAGCTTTACAAAGATAAAGACGGTGGAAACAACGACACTGGATGGGAAAGCAAAGAGTACAAACAATTGTTGAATGATTCTGCTAAAGAAACAGATAAAACAAAGCGTGAAGAAATGCTGAAAAAAGCAGAAGAAATCATCATCAACGATATGCCTGTAGCACCAATTTACTTCTACACTCAGCTTTGGGTACAAGATCCTAAACTAAAAGGTGTAGTTGTATCTGGACTAGGTGATGTTCAATACAAATGGGCACATTTCGAAAAGTAAGAGTCATAGTGTAAGAGATCTACGGCAAGGATCTTAAGGTATATGGAGGATGTCTCTCCATATACCTTTCTTGCTGATTAGAGAAATTGTTGTAAAATCATGGAGGTGCAATTCCGTTGCTTAAATATATCGGTAAGCGATTAATATATATTTTAATCACACTGTTTGTTATTGTAACTGCAACTTTCTTTCTCATGCAGGCAGCACCTGGTGGTCCATTCTCTGGAGAGAAGAAACTTCCTGCTGAAATTGAAGCAAACCTAAACGAGCACTACGGATTGGACAAGCCCTTATTTGTTCAATATGTAAGCTACTTAGGTTCAGTTGCAAAATTAGATTTTGGTCCCTCATTTAAATATAAAGGACAAACCGTAAATGACTTAATCAGTTCTGGATTCCCCGTTTCCTTTACCCTCGGAATTGAGGCAATTCTCCTCGCATTAGCATTTGGTGTATTGTTTGGGGTCCTTGCAGCGCTCTATCATAACAAGTGGCAAGACTATACGATTGCCATTTTAACGATCTTTGGAATCTCAGTTCCAAGTTTCATTTTAGCGGCGCTACTACAATATGTATTTGCATCTGAGGCAAGCATTATAGCGATCTTCCCAGTTGCAGGATGGGAGTCTTGGGCCAGCACCGTACTACCTTCTATTGCACTTTCCTTCATGCCAATGGCATTTATCGCTAGACTTGCACGGTCAAGTATGCTTGAAGTACTAAATAGTGACTACATTAGAACGGCTAGAGCGAAAGGATTAACAAAATCAGCTGTGACGATCAAACACGCCATCCGAAACGCATTGTTGCCTGTTATCACATACATGGGACCAATGGCTGCTTCAGTTTTAACAGGTAGTTTTGTCGTTGAGAAGATATTTGGTATCCCTGGCTTAGGCTCTCACTTTGTCACAAGCATTACAAACCGTGATTACACTGTCATCATGGGTGTAACAGTCTTCTACAGTATTATTCTATTAGTCAGTATTCTAGTCGTTGACGTTCTCTACGGTATTATCGATCCTAGAATTAAACTGACGAAGGCGAAGAAAGGGGTCTAACACATGGAAGAGATGAG
Source organism: Bacillus sp. AM 13(2015) (assembly GCF_001518755.1). Taxonomy (NCBI): domain Bacteria; kingdom Bacillati; phylum Bacillota; class Bacilli; order Caryophanales; family Bacillaceae; genus Bacillus; species Bacillus sp. AM 13(2015). The sequence continues at coordinate 71,962 of NZ_LKCP01000032.1, forward strand.
AAAAGATTTATTTGTGCCTGCGACAGCTGACGCAGCAGAATCTGAAAAAATTTCTAAACCTAGTCTATCTTTATGGAAGGATGCTATGCTTCGCTTCCGTGCCAATAAACTTGCAATGGTTGGACTCACAATCATTTTTATTATTGTGATGCTGGCCATCTTTGTTCCGATTTTTTCTAAATATGATTACTCTACGACCGATTTATTGAATGCTGACCAGCCGCCTTCAAAAGAGCACTGGTTCGGTACAGATGATTTAGGACGTGACATGTTTGTCCGTACATGGGTCGGGGCAAGAATTTCGATCTTCATCGGTCTTGCTGCAGCGCTCCTTGACGTAATCATCGGTATTATCTGGGGAAGTATTGCTGCGTTCAAAGGCGGCCGTACAGATGAAGTGATGATGCGTATTGCAGACGTTTTATGGGCAATTCCAACACTATTAATGGTTATCTTAATGATGGTTGTTCTGCCAAAAGGATTATTAACAATTATCCTCGCCATGACAGTCGTAGGCTGGATTAACATGGCACGGATTGTTCGGGGACAGGTTTTACAATTAAAGAGTCAAGAATACGTTCTTGCAGCACAAACATTAGGTGCGAAAACATCTAGACTTTTATTTAAACACTTAATTCCAAACTCAATGGGACCAATTCTTGTGACGATGACATTAACGATTCCTTCTGCTATCTTCACAGAGGCATTCCTAAGCTATTTAGGGCTTGGTGTACCTCAGCCATTAGCAAGCTGGGGAACAATGGCGTCTGACGGCATTCCAGCCATGACGTACTACCCTTGGAGATTATGGTTCCCAGCCGCATTTATCTGTATTACAATGTTTGGTTTTAACGTGGTTGGAGACGGACTAAGAGACGCTTTAGATCCGAAGTTGCGTAAATAAGGAGTGATTAGGATGGAACGTGAACGTATTCTAGAGGTGAAAGACCTTGCAATCTCATTTAAAACATATGGTGGAGAAGTTCAAGCCATTCGTGGTGTGAACTTCCACTTAAATAAAGGCGAGACACTGGCTATTGTAGGTGAATCTGGCTCTGGTAAAAGTGTGACATCACAAGCGATCATGAGACTAATTCCGATGCCGCCGGGTTATTTCAAGCGCGGACAGATCCTGTTTGATGGCCAAGATATTGTCAAGAAAACCGAGAAACAAATGCAAACCATTCGAGGAAAAGATATCTCAATGATCTTCCAAGATCCGATGACGTCTTTGAATCCAACGATGAAAGTCGGGAAGCAAATTACAGAAGTGCTGTTCAAGCATGAACAAATTTCAAAAGAAGCGGCTGAAAAAAGAGCCATTGAACTATTGGAGCTTGTAGGAATTCCAATGCCTGAAAAAAGAATTAAACAATATCCGCACGAATTTAGTGGCGGGATGAGACAAAGGGTTGTCATCGCCATGGCGCTTGCAGCAGATCCAAAGCTGTTGATTGCCGATGAGCCGACGACTGCACTTGATGTAACAATTCAAGCACAAATTTTAGAATTAATGAAAGAAATTCAGAAAAAGGTTGACACTTCGATTATCTTTATTACGCATGATCTAGGTGTTGTTGCCAACGTTGCTGATCGTGTAGCTGTTATGTATGCAGGACAGATTGTGGAGACAGGGACTGTTGATGAAATTTTCTACAATCCAAAGCATCCGTATACATGGGGACTTTTAGCATCAATGCCGAGCCTTGACACTGATGGCGGAGATGAAGGAAAGCTGACTGCTATTCCAGGAACACCGCCAGATCTGACAAACCCGCCGAAAGGAGATGCATTTGCACTCCGCAGCGATTATGCAATGAAAATTGACTTCGAACAAGAACCACCAATGTTCAAAGTATCAGATACGCATTATGTGAAATCATGGCTACTTCATCCGAATGCACCTAAAGTTGAACCGCCTGCTTCTGTAAAGGCGAGAATGCGTGAACTAGAAGGTAGCTACGAAAAACCTGTATTAGTAAAAGAGGGTGAATAGCATGGCAGAAAAACTGTTAGAAATCAAAAATTTGAAGCAGCATTTCCATACAGCAAGAGGAACTGTGAAAGCAGTAGATGGGGTTTCATTTGATATTTACAAAGGTGAAACGCTTGGTCTTGTAGGTGAGTCTGGTTGTGGTAAATCCACTACGGGCCGTTCGATTATTAGACTTTATGATGCGACAGATGGTGAAGTTCTTTATAAAGGGGAAAATGTACACGGGAAGAAATCAAGACAAAAAATGCTTGAATTCAACCGTCAAATGCAGATGATCTTCCAAGATCCATATGCTTCACTCAACCCTAGAATGACAGTGCTTGATATCATTGCAGAGGGCATCGATATTCATGGTCTTGCGAAAACAAAAAAGGCGCGTAAAGAGCGTGTGATCCAATTACTTGAAACGGTTGGCTTGAACAAAGAGCATGCGAACAGATATCCGCATGAATTCTCAGGTGGTCAAAGGCAGCGTATCGGAATTGCACGTGCATTAGCAGTAGAGCCAGATTTCATCATCGCCGATGAACCAATCTCTGCATTAGACGTGTCGATCCAAGCGCAGGTCGTCAACTTATTGAAAGAGCTTCAAGAGGAAAAAGGCTTAACGTATTTATTCATTGCGCATGACCTGTCCATGGTAAAATACATCAGCGATCGTATCGGCGTGATGTATTTCGGAAAATTGGTTGAGCTGGCACCAGCGAATGAATTATACGAAAACCCGCTTCACCCATACACAAAATCATTATTGTCTGCGATTCCGCTTCCAGATCCTGATTATGAGCGTAACCGTAAACGAATCAAGTATGATCCATCTGTTCACAAAGGAACTAACACCGAGTTCCGTGAAGTGAAGCCAGGTCACTTTGTGAGCTGCACAGAGGAAGAATTCAAAGAGCTTCAGGCGAAACAATCATAAGAAGAGAGAAGCACTGCTAATGCAGTGCTTTTTTTATTTTACAAAAAAACAAGATGATGGTAATTTTTAGTTAAGTACAAGCAGATACCGGAGGAAATCAAATGTCCAATTGGAAAACCTATCGTTATTCATTGCTTCATGTTCTCATTGTATTCATACTATTTTCAACGTCTTTTTTCAGGAAACCAAACGGAGGAAAGTGGATGCTCTTGTTTATGGTGCTCATTGGGATTGTGTCTTTTTCAGTGGAATATATGCTTAACCGAAAGACAAGGGGGCAGAAGCAAGAAGCACGGCGTGTAAAATATCTTTATTTCATCATGTTGCAAATCACGATGACACTGATCTTGTTTGACTGTATTCAACTCGTCATGAATCGTTCGTTATAAAACTTTTTTTACGTTAATTGAAAAAAAGTGAAACTACTGAAGACTTTGCTGCGTCTTACTAGTACAGGCGTTTAAATAGCAGGAAATCGGGAATATCTAAGGAAGTGGTTCTTAACTATAGCATAAGGAGCAGATCCATGAATTGGTATGAAAAGCTCAGTGAATACTTCCCGATAGAAGAAATGAAGTCAAAAGAGCATATGGAAGCTTTATTAAAGGAAAGAAGTGATATTTATCATAAGGAGGAAGGACCTCATCATGTGATGATGTACGCCGAATTTGATTCTTTCATCTTTATTGATTATTTATTTGTTTCCAAAGATGCAAGAGGTGAAGGCCTCGGATCAAAGCTGATCCATAAGCTGAAGGAAAAAAAGAAACCGATCTTGCTTGAAGTCGAGCCTGTAGATGAAGATGATGCAGATACTGCAAAACGCCTAAAGTTTTACCAAAGAGAGCACTTCAAGCATGCAGAATCAATCGGTTATAAACGCAGGTCACTTGCAACAAATGAAGTGAACCGCATGGAAATTCTTTATTGGTCGCCTCTTACAAATCATGAGGAAGAGATCATGGAAGCCATGAGGAAGACCTATGAACGAATTCATACGTATAAAGATGAAGAATGGTATGGACAATCGTATGAGGATGTTGATGATGTATTGAAGATCATTGAAAATAGAAAGCAAAAAAATATTTTCGATCATCTCGACTAAATGAGAATGTTCTGACATCAAGCAGCACCACAAAATGAATGAAATTGTCTAGTTTTTGTCACAAAAATTGCAAGAAAATCTGTTCACACTTACTTTTTTATAGTATAATCACTATAAAGATTACTTATTTAGAACAATTTTAATTTAAGAATACAGATCAATATTCATTCTACAAATTGAGGAGTGAAGATTTATGGTAACATTATACACATCACCAAGCTGTACATCATGTAGAAAAGCAAGAGCGTGGTTAGAAGAGCACAATATCCCATATCAAGAGAGAAACATTTTTTCTGAGCCTCTTTCAATCGATGAAATCAAAGAAATTCTTCGAATGACAGAAGACGGTACAGACGAAATTATCTCAACACGTTCAAAAGTATTCCAAAAACTAAATGTCAATGTTGAGACAATGCCGCTTCAACAATTGTATAAACTAATCAATGAGCATCCAGGTCTTTTACGTCGTCCAATTATCTTGGATGAAAAAAGATTACAAGTTGGGTACAATGAAGATGAAATTAGACGTTTCTTGCCAAGAACGGTTCGTACATTCCAACTTAGAGAAGCTCAGCGACTTGCTAACTAATATAAACACGAAAAGCTGCCGATCATTTGGCAGCTTTTTTTATTTGGTTTCAGCCGTTTGTTCGTAAAAGAGGCTGGCTAATATGACCACTATGACGGTTAAGAACGGAAGCAACAATTCAAGCGTGGCATGCTGTGACATAAATTCAGTCAATTTTACATCACGCACAATCATTTCTCCGCCAGTAAAGGCCAATAGCGCACTTCCTCCGTATAAAAGAAACGGAAATTTGGTCAAAGCTGCATGAATCAGCTTGCTTCCCCAAATAATAATCGGTACAGAAATCATGAGGCCAAAAGCGGTCAGAAGCATGTTGCCTTTTGCCGCACCTGCAACTGCGATGACATTATCAAGTGACATAAAGAGGTCGGCAATCACAATGGTTTGCACCGCACGCCAAAGGGAGCCGCTGCTCTTAATCCGAATCGATTCCTTCTTTTGTTCAATTAACAGATTGTATCCTATATAAAGGAGAAAAAGACCGCCAACAAACTGCAAATAAGGGATAGTCAATAAATAAACGGCGGCACCAGTCATTGTAATTCTCATCAGCACGGCTAAAAGTGTGCCGATCCAAATGGCTTTATTGCGTTTATCATGTGATAAATTTCGACTGGCCATTGCAATGATGAGCGCATTATCTCCGCCTAAAATCAGGTCTATGCCAATAATCATCAGTAAGGATACGATCCACTCTGTTTCCATCCAATTCACCTCATGTCCCAAATAGAGCTCGTACAACCAATATATGAAGACAATTCAAATATATGTTTCTGCAAGTTTTCTCTGCAAAAAATGCGTTTTTATTTCTTTTATTCATGTTTTATCATAAAATAGACAGTACGAAGCAATACCTCAATTCTTTAAACGGTTAACATGTAGACGGAACGGGTAAAGTGTAGTAAAGTACTATTAATTGGGAGCTTGTATGTCCCTTCAACATCTTATATAGAAGGGAAGGTTGGCAAAATGGAAATCGAAAGAATAAATGAACATACAGTCAAATTTTATATTTCCTACGGTGATATTGAAGATCGCGGATTTGACCGTGAAGAGATTTGGTATAATCGTGAGCGCAGTGAAGAGCTGTTTTGGGAAGTAATGGACGAAGTGCACGAAGAAGAAGAATTTGCAGTAGAGGGACCGCTTTGGATTCAAGTACAGGCACTTGACAAAGGTCTTGAAATTGTCGTGACAAAAGCCCAACTTTCTAAAGATGGACAAAAGCTCGAATTGCCGATTCCAGAAGATAAAAAAGATCAAACAGATGAAGAAAGCTTAGACGCACTGCTTGATGATTTTCATAAAGAAGAGCAAGATCAAGAAGACCATAATGAGAAGGACAAAAAACTTCAACTTCAATTCGTGTTGAAAATGGATGATTTTGAAGATTTGATTGCACTTTCTCAATTAAATATGCAGGATTTTACCACAAGTTTATATTCGTTTGAAAACCGTTATTATCTATATGTTGACTTCCACGAGGATTTGTCAGATGAGCAAGTGGAGAATAAGCTCAGCATTTTGCTTGAATATGCTCATGAATCAGTTGTCAGCATCTACAGACTGAAAGAATACGGTCAGCTGATTATCGAAGGGAATGCCCTTGAAACGATTCAACAGCACTTCTCGTAACTAACAAAAAGTCGATTTCTATAGAGGAATCGGCTTTTTTATCTGAATGAATAGGTAAATAAAGAGATCGGCAAGGAGAAAATGAAATGAGAAATTTAGTCAAAGTTCTATTTTTTCTAATCATTACGTTAGGTGCTTATTTAATCGTCCAATTGATTGCCGGTGATTTAGCGGTAAGTGTATTAAGTTCAGTCAGTGTTCTATTTACTTTATCGATTATTTTCATCGGATTTGTTATTTTCTTGGAGAACCGGAATCCGTCTCACACGATTACATGGCTTGTCCTGCTGGGCAGCTTTCCGTTATTCGGCTTTTTGTTCTACATTTTCTTTGGACGCAATATCAAAAAGCGCCGGCTGTTTGAAAAGAAAGCGGTATTGGATGAGCAGTTAATCCAGGAAGATGAACGTATTCATAGAGAAGCAATTGAAAAAATGACGCATATGGGTGATCATCAGCAGCTCTTATTTAAGCTGGCCCACAGACTTGGACATACTCCTATTACATATCGCACGTCCTCTAAAGTCTTAACCAATGGTGAAGAGACATTCTCTCATATTTTTGAAGAGATCAAAAAAGCAACACATCACATTCATTTAGAATATTACATTCTCCGCCACGATGACCTTGGCCAAGAATTAAAGGACATTCTAATTGAAAAAGCGAAAAATGGCGTAATTGTCCGCTTTTTATATGACGATGTAGGGAGCTTAAAGCTTTCTCGTCAATATATTGCTGACCTAGAAAAGGCTGGCGTTCAGATCGTTCCATTTTTACCAGTAAGGCTCCCTCTTTTAAATAATAAAATTAACTTCCGAAATCATAGAAAAATTGTTGTTATTGATGGAGAAGTGGGGTTTGTCGGCGGGCTTAATATCGGAGACGAATACATGGGCAGAAGTAGACAATATGGATTCTGGCGTGATACACATCTGATGATTAAGGGCGAAGCTGTTCGTGACCTCCAGCAGATTTTCATGCAGGATTGGTATTATATGACGAATGAAAGATGCTCAGGTGTGGACTATTTCAAAGATTTCAGTCACCTTGAGAGTACAACAGAAGGCGTACAAATGATTGCTGGCGGGCCTGACAAGCAGTGGGAGGTCATTAAAAATCTCTTTTTCTCTATGATCATCTCCGCTAAAAAGTCCATCTGGATCGCTTCACCGTATTTTGTCCCGGATGATGATATTTTGTCCGCATTGAAAATTGCCGCATTGAGCGGAGTAGATGTCCGGATTATTGCTCCAAAGAATCCAGATAAACGGATTGTGTTCCATGCGTCTCGTTCATACTTCCCAGAGCTTCTTGATGCAGGGGCGAAGGTGTACGAGTATGATCAAGGCTTTATGCATAGTAAATTTATTATTGTGGATAATGAACTGGCTTCAATTGGAACGGCAAACATGGATATGAGAAGCTTTCATTTGAACTTTGAAGTGAATGCCTTCCTCTATAAAACGAAAAGCACAGAGAAGCTTGTCAACGATTTCTTAGGTGATTTAGAGCAGTCACATGAAATTGTGTCAGAAGAGTTCGCAAAGAGACCTTTGAGGGTCAGACTGTTTGAATCAACTGCAAGATTATTATCACCACTTTTATAAAGATTGTATTTTCCCTCTTTTCTATAAGGGGGATTTTTTATTTTACGGAAGTTATGATCGGTAAAATCATTTTTTGACACGGTAAAAATTCATTTTCCCTTTTCGCTTTCTTATAGACGAACAAGCTATAATACGGGCATCAAAGAGCGAGGGGCGAACTGAATGAATGCAGCAATAATGGATAACGGTAAGCTTATCCGAATTACACATCATCTATCGAAAAGCCGGCTGGAGCATGTAAGAACGACGTGCAAATTTTATTGTCCTGAATGTAGGGAGGAGGTGCAATTAAAGCTAGGGGAGCATCGTGTCTATCATTTTGCGCATAAACAGCTGACAGCATGTTCGTTAGCCTCAGGCGAAACGGCTTATCATCAGGCGGGAAAGGAAGCCATTATGAATTGGCTGAAGCGGCTTGGACATAAACCTGCGCTGGAAAAGTATTTGTCAAAGGTTCATCAGCGTCCTGATGTGACCGTCTCTATAGGAAATGAAACCTATGCAATCGAATTTCAATGTGCTAATATTTCCCGGCAGGAGCTGCGCAGAAGAACAGCAGGTCTCCGTGAAGCAGGTCTCTTTCCAATATGGATGATAGGGGCAAATCGTTTGAAACGAAAATCTGCCCAGCTTTTTTCTTTCTCCTCCATTCATTGGGGAATTTTAAGGGAATCAGAGAAAAGGCGGTTGATTTTTTTCTGCCCGCTTCAAAATAAGTTCATCCATCTTGATCAATTTCTCGTGTTTCAACCAACGAAAATATGTGCGGCAATGACTGTCAGACCACCTTCCGCATACAGCAAAATTCCTGCACTCCTATCTCCGCCCTCAAGCAAGTGTCAAGTAAACCAACAATGGCTTAAATGTATACAGCAATTTAGGCAGCGTCCTCCTCGCATTTTATCAAATGAAAGCAAACGTTTGAGAGATGTTTTTTATGAGCATCATCAAACGGCATTCCCTTTTTTGCCGACTGCATTATTTATCCCGGTGCAAGAAGCGTATATCTTTACAAGTCCCGTATATGTTTGGCAAGGTTGCCTCTATGATTGGATGATGAGGAAAAAGGGAAGCAGGCGAGTAACGATTCAACAGCTCATGAAAGAAATCAACCGGTGTGTGCAGATGAAAGAAGTGAAACTCCGATATAGTGATGTGTCAAGAGAAGAAATAAAAGGGGTGGTCACTGCATATGTAAAGGCGCTTGTAAGACAAGGGTTTTTACATATGACGAAAGAGGGTAATTATGAAGTATCGTCGAATCAAATGCCAATACAAACACTTGATGAAGTGCTAAAACGAGATGCTTTCTTATTTCATTAGCATGTTTCATGACCACTTTGATCATGATAAGAAAAAGGTGGTGCTGCTATTGAATCGAAAGAAACGCTTTTTTCTCATTTTTTTAGTCTGTTTGGTATTTATTTCTGCATATGATTTGACAAATATAGTTCAAAACAAAGAAGATAAATACAACACCAATTTCTTTCACTTTCCGAAAGGTTGGTTCAACACAACTCATGCAAGGGGGATTCATATGACTTCACAAAACAAAAACAATCATCTACCAGACAGAAGCGAAGTAAAAGAAGAAAACAAATGGCGCCTTGAAGATATTTTTGAAAGCGTCGATGCATGGAACAAGGAATTCGAAGCGGTCAAAAAAGAAATTCCGAAGCTGGCACAATTTAAAGGCAAGCTGGCCCATTCTGCTGATGTCCTGTATGAAGCCCTAACCTTTCAGGATCAACTTTCTGAAAAGCTTGGCAAGCTTTATACATATGCGCACATGAAATACGATGAAGATACAACGAACTCATCCTTTCAGGCGTTAAATGATAAAGCCTCGAATCTATTTACACAGCTGTCTAGTACATCTGCTTATATTGTTCCAGAGATTTTATCAATTCAAGAAGATAAATTGCAGCAATTTATTCTGGAAAAAGAAGAATTAAAACTGTATTCTCATGCTCTCGAAGAAATTAATAAAGAGCGTCCACATATTTTAAGTGAGGAACAAGAAGCTTTATTAGCTGAGGCCTCTGAACCACTTTCATCTGCATCTACTACTTTTAGTATGTTTAACAACGCCGATATTTCGTTCCCTTCTGTAAAGGATGAGAATGGGGAGGAAAAGAAAATTACCCACGGCAACTTTATCACATTTTTGAATAGTGATGATCGTGAAGTGAGAAAGAATGCCTTTAAAGCTGTGTATAAAACGTATGATCAGTATAAGAACACACTTGCTTCTACACTAAGCGGTTCAATTAAAAAGGATAATTTTTATGCAAAAGTACGAAATTACAAATCGGCAAGAGAAGCAGCACTATCACGAAACAGCATCCCAGAAGAAGTGTATGACAATCTAATTGATACAGTTCATCAATATTTACCGTTGTTACACCGCTATATTGAATTACGCAAAAAGGTATTAAAGCTTGATGAAGTGCACAATTACGACTTGTATACACCACTTGTGAAAGATGCTGGCATGAAGCTCACCTACGATGAAGCAAAGGATTATATGCTGAAAGGGTTAGCGCCATTAGGAGAAGAATATGTGTCCGTGTTAAAAGAAGGACTCGAAAATCGCTGGGTAGACGTTTATGAGAATAAAGGGAAACGAAGCGGTGCTTATTCATCAGGAAGCTATGGTACAAATCCATATATCCTCATGAACTGGCAGAATAACATTGATAATTTGTTTACGCTGGCTCATGAATTTGGGCACTCTGTACACAGCTACTACACGAGAAAACACCAGCCATATCCGTATGGAAACTATAGTATCTTTGTAGCTGAAGTGGCTTCCACTACAAATGAAGCGTTACTAGGCGAATACCTGCTTAATCATTTAGACGATAAAAAACAGCGCTTGTATGTATTAAACCACTTGTTAGAAGGATTTAGAGGAACAGTATTCAGACAAACGATGTTTGCTGAGTTTGAGCATCTTATTCATGTGAAAGCACAAGAAGGAGAGGCTTTAACGCCAGAATTTATGACGAACCTTTATTATGACCTGAACAATAAGTATTTTGGTGACGGCATGGTGGTTGATAAGGAAATTGGATTAGAGTGGACGAGAATTCCTCATTTCTATTACAACTATTATGTGTATCAATACGCGACAGGCTATAGTGCGGCGCAGGCATTAAGCAAGCAAATCTTACAAGAAGGAAAACCAGCGGTAGAGCGCTATACAGATTTCCTTAAAGCAGGAAGCTCTGATTATCCAATCAATGTGCTGAAAAAAGCTGGTGTTGATATGGCTTCTAAAGAACCAATTGAAGCAGCATGCCAATTGTTTGAAGAAAAACTAAAAGAAATGGAAGAGCTCATCTCCAAAACAGGTGAGTAATGAAAAGACTTCTGTCAGACGTGTGAGTGCCAGCTCATCTTTTGACAGGAGTTTTTTTCTCATAAAAAAGACCTCTTCAGATGTAGAGGCCAATCCTTTTTAATGATCAACCTTTAAAACCTCTAAAGGTCTTACGGTGATTCATTCGATAAAGCGTAAAAAGAATCGCAGCAAATAAGAGTGGAGACGTCAAATAAAGAGGAAGCATTTTCATTAAGCCTAATATATTTAAAAAGAAACATAAGCCAATGGCAACAAGTCCAATAGTTGTGCTGCGCATGCAGATCCCCCCATTTTTTTGTTACTTTTACTATATGAAAGTGACAACCCTCTTATGTTTTGTGACAAAAATATGAACATATAGTATATCTGTTGTCATAAGTCGACAAAATTTGATATACTACAGATGTGAAATTAATCACATACAAACATTACCCCTTTGTTTGACCGTGAAAAATTTCTCCCATCCCCTTTGTTGTCGTTAAGATATAGTGAAACCGCGCTTATCCCGGCGCGGTTTCTTCGTGTCTATAAATAGAACAAATGTTCCTTTTTGGAGTGAAGAAAAAACATGGGTCAGCACCCATGTTCATTTTCACAGCGATATACATCAAGATCTGTATGGTTGTCATTCTCTTTATAGCGCCAAAACATTTCTTGCTGCACTTGTACACGTTCTACCTTTTGAGCGAAAGCTAGCTTCTTCATTTCTCGTTCAACTTCTTCAAGCGTCAGGTCATAAACAACGGCTATCTCTTTTGCGGATGCAAATTGAAAGTATGCAATAAACCATTCAATTGGAGGCCGTTCAGATGGTGTTGGTTTTTCACCAATCATTTCAAAAAGAATTTCCTCGTATATATCATAAGAGTAGGCACCTGAAATTTTTAATCCTTCATCTCCATTTACGGTATTAAAAAAGGCGAAGGTCGGAAGCTCAGATACGTCCATTTCAGCTGCAATTTTCATATCACATTGCAGTGCTTTCACCGCACTTTGAGAATGAATGTCGCGCTGGAATTCCTCGATGTCCAGACCAGCACTTTTTGCATTTTCTATCAGCACCTGCTCACTTGTGACATCTTGCTGATGGCAAAAAAGCGATTCTTGAATGAGACGCAAAAATTTCATTCCGCATTTTCTTCCTTGAAGCTCCGCTGCTTTTAATGCGAGTGAGGCGAGGTAGGGTGATGTCACAATTTGTTCAGACAGCATTTGTTCTTTTTTGGTCTGCGTTTTAGTGGCAAATTTCCCCCATGCTTCAGTCAGTAAATGTTTCTTTCTTTTCCGATTCAATGCATTAATACTAGAACTTGTTACTGTTCGTAAAGTGAAAAAACGGCCATATTTCATTTTCAATTTTTTAATGGATGGCTCTAATAACCAGCAGTCTGGGCTTAGCGGATCAATGAATACATAGATTTCAATCGGCTTTTGAGGATGTCCGTGACAGTGTGAGAAATATTGATCGTGCGAATTGCAGCTCAAGATCGTCCATCCTTTTCAGGTGTTTGGTTGACCATATGACGAGCCGTCAGAGAAAGCCGTTCAAATAAAAAGTCACGAATATCGCCGGTTAGTCCTACTTGATCCATTGCATCCTCCATGCATTCAAGCCATGCGTCCGCCCGCTCCTCAGTAATCGGAAAAGGGAGATGTCTCGCCCGCAGCATTGGGTGGCCATGCTCCTCTGTATAAAGCGGTGGTCCGCCTAAATATTGCGTTAAAAACTGTTTTTGTTTTCTTGCTGTTTCTTTTAAGTCATCCGGGAAAATAGGATGAAGCAAAGGATGACACTTTACATTTTCATAAAAAGTATCAACAAGTTGCGATAGAAGTTCCTCTCCAACCGCTTCGTAAGGTGCGTTAAACGATTGTACCATGTTGACTACTCCTTTTACTCGTAGTTAATAGGATGACTCACCCTATTGCGCATTTCATTTATTTCAAAAGTGATATTCAGTTTGTTCTATTTTATTGTTTCTATTCTTGTACTTATTTTAACAACCTCATCTCAATTCCACAAACAAACAGCTTTGGTCTGCTCGAAATAAAGATTGTGGCGGGTTCCGTGATCAATTGACCATATCATAACACATTCAGTCAAAAAAGGGGGAAAAGCGACATACAAAAAACCGAAGAGGTTATTCTCTTCGGTTTAAGCGAAATATTGAGCTGTGATTTTCTTTACATAATTTTGTGTTTCTTTAAATGGAGGGATGCCCCCGTATTTATCTACATTTCCTGAACCTGCATTATAGGCAGCTAAGGCGAGTGAGATATTTCCGTTATATTTCTGAAGCATTTGTTTTATATACTTCGTACCGCCTTCAATGTTTTGGGCAGCATCAAAGGCATTGTTGACGCCAAGTGACTTAGCCGTAGATGGCATGAGCTGCATGAGACCAAGCGCACCTGCATGGCTGACAGCATTCGTGCGATAGCCGGATTCCTGCTTGATGACTGCGTGAATGAGCTTTTCAGGAACGCCATGCTTTTGAGCCATTTGTGACACGATTTGATTAATCTCTTTTGATGATGAGCCACTGGAGACAGCCTTTTGAAGCGGCGGTGTGTAGCTGTTGTTTAAGACATTTCCAATGCCATTCGCTGTATTTAATTGATTGTCATTTGCATACAAAGATTGAGCCTCAAGCTGATCACTGCCGGCAATCGCAGATAAATATGGGTTTGTACGCGCATATTGCGTGTTCGGAGCCGTTGATGGGTCCGTGCCCATAAAAGCAGAGATGGAAAGCGGGAGACGTGATAATTCTGATCCGCCTAAAAAATCTTGCAGCAGCGACTGAAATGAAGCTTGGGCATTCGATTCTTGACCCGCAGACATTTGCGTTTGTGCTGGATCTGTTTGTAACGTTTTAAGCGCTTGAAGCTGCATAAAGGATTGAAGTTGATTAACGTTCATCATGTTCCTCCTTCAAGGAATTCATCTATTCTGTGTTTTCATTTTTTCTTCATAAAAACGAACGACTTTGTTTTTCGTGTTTCGTACTGGGATATGAAATTTGCGGAGCAATGTGGAGAAAGCGGCTTGTCCGATTTCCAGGTCGCTCACTTCAAATTCAAGTTCATAGTCCTCTACTGTTAAATATCGGCTGTGATCCAAAACAATTAAGCCTTCTTGGATCATTTTTTCTGCTCTTGACGTTTCAAGTGAACCAAAGTACACAATTTGATCAGTTTGAATGTTCAGGTGGGCTAATCTGTCCGCAACTTCACCTTCTGGCAGCTCAAAATCGTTAAGTTGTGATGGGGGAGCGATCGTTTGGTGGGTTTCAAGCAAGCCTATCTCGTGCGGTTCCTTTAATGTGAGCACCCATTGACCGTTTTTTTCTCTCATTCTTAATGCAGCCAATTGAGATTTTATATCAAATTGAGGTGTATCAAAATAATAGTTGGTTTGTGTGTGGAAATCCGCATCCTTCAATTGAAAATGCTGTTTCAGCTGTTCAAATTCTTCTTTCATTAATAATTGTTTTAGTTCTATTTCAATTTCCTGTGCCATTTTGACATCAACCTTTCATTTAGAGGAAATATGATTATTGTACATGAAGTGTGTTCACCATGTAAAAGACTGTTTTTTTCTCTTTATTTTCTTTAGGCGTGGACCAAATTGAATGAAGAATCGTGGGAAAGGATCATTTAAAAGAGAAAAACAGGATTTTCTCCAATAGTTCGGTTTATCAATATTGAACTTGATATGATAAAATAAAGCTGTACTTTGTTGTAAAGGAGATCATGATGCAAAACAGAATTGAAATCACAGAAGCAACTTTAAAAGAAGACAGGCTGATTTTGACAATCCAGTCAGAAGAGCAAATCCAAAAAGCAAAAGCATCAGGACAAATGCTTGTTGATTCTGATCACTTTGCGTTCGTTTACATACTTGAAACCGAGGAGTCCTTTTCGTATCTTATTTTAGGGGAACATACATGGGCTCCATTAAAAGAAGCAATGAATCGTGACATCCCTGTCTATTTGGCATCGGATGAATATTCGCTGGAACTCATTCAGCTTCAACAGGAATTACATTATTTAATCGACAATATTAAAGACAATGCCAATTACGGAGATATGGAAGAGAAAGTGAAAAGCACATTCCTCTGAAATAATTAGGTATATGGAATTGGGGGAAGTTTCATGGACAAAAAACAATGGGATCAATTCCTCGCACCGTATAAACAAGCAGTCGAAGAATTAAAAGTGAAACTAAAAGGCATTCGAAAGCTGTATGAATTCGAGGATGACCATTCACCAGTAGAATTTGTCACAGGCCGAGTAAAACCCGTTGCCAGCATATTAGAAAAGGCAAAGCGTAAAAACATCCCGATGCATGAGATTGAAACGATGCAGGATATTGCTGGGCTTCGCATTATGTGCCAGTTTGTAGAAGATATACAAGTCGTGAAAAAAATGCTCCAGTCACGTAAAGATTTTGTGGTTGTAGATAAACGCGACTATATTGCAGAACATAAAGAAAGCGGATACCGCTCTTACCATCTTGTTGTGTTATATCCGCTGCAAACGATCAACGGAGAGAAGCAGCTCCTTGTCGAAATCCAAATTCGTACGCTTGCGATGAACTTTTGGGCGACCATTGAGCATTCTCTGAATTATAAATATAGCGGGAATATCCCGGAGAAGGTCAAGCTGCGCCTTCAAAGAGCATCTGAGGCAGCATCTCGTCTCGATGAAGAAATGTCCGAAATTAGAGGGGAAATTCAAGAAGCACAAGTGGCATTTTCCAGGAAAAAGAAAAACGACAGCTGAGCCAGTTTGATCAAATATGATGCTGCCCTCTCATAGCAGCAAGGTGAAAAAGGAGAAGAATTCATGAAATTTGCAGTTTCTTCAAAAGGGAATTCTGTATCTGACACGCTCAAAAGTAAAATTCAGACCTACTTATTGGATTTTGGCATGGAACTAAATGAAGAGGAACCGGATCTTGTCATTACGGTTGGTGGAGACGGCACCCTTCTTTATGCCTTTCACCGCTACAGCAACCGTCTGAATGAAACAGCCTTTGTCGGTGTTCATACAGGTCATCTTGGCTTCTATGCTGACTGGGTGCCGAGTGAAATTGAAAAGCTCGTCTTAGCCATTGCGAAAACGCCTTATCATATTGTGGAATATCCAATCTTAGAGGTCATTGTCAGATACAACGACGGCGGCAGAGAAGAGAAATATTTAGCAATGAATGAATGTACGATTAAAAGCATGGAAGGGACACTTGTGGCAGATGTTGAAATCAGAGGACAGCTGTTTGAAACATTCAGAGGTGACGGCCTTTGTTTGTCTACTCCATCAGGCAGTACGGCCTATAATAAGGCACTTGGAGGCGCCATTATTCATCCTTCCATTAGAGCCATTCAGCTGGCAGAAATGGCTTCAATCAACAACAGAGTGTTCCGGACGGTCGGTTCACCGCTTATTTTGCCTGACCACCATACTTGTGTGATTAAGCCGAGGAATGATGTCGATTTTCAGGTGACGATTGATCATTTGACGCTGCTTCATAAAGACGTCAAATCCATTCAATGCCGGGTGGCAGATGAGAATGTCCGTTTTGCTAGATTTAGACCGTTTCCGTTTTGGAAAAGGGTGCAAGATTCCTTTATCGGAAAAGGAGAATAAGAAAGAGGTTGTTCTCGCTGGAATACTTTACGTTAAACAAAACCATGACAGCCAAAGAAGAAGGGCTGTTTTTAAAGGAATATTTAATTGATCTTGGTATTTCGAAAAGAATGCTGACGGATATTAAGTTTGATGGCGGTGACCTCCTCATTAATGGAGAGCATGTTACCGTGAGATATGAGCTGCATGAAGGGGACAGGCTCACTATTTTATTTCCCGAGGAAAAAGTGAGTGAAGGGCTGAAGCCTGCACCGATTCCGCTTGATATTATATTTGAGGACGAGCATGTCCTTGTGCTGAATAAAAGGCCGTATATTCCTTCGATCCCTTCTCGGGAGCACCCCGAGCACAGTATTGCGAATGGATTACTGCACCATTATGCAAAGCAGTCTGTTCGGCATACGGTTCATTTAGTGAACCGTCTTGATCGTGATACATCTGGTGTTATGCTTGTGGCGAAGCATCGCTTTGCCCATAGCCTTTTATCTAAGGCGCAAAAGAGTGGAGCGGTTAAGCGAACATACAGAGCGTTTACACATGGCATGATCACAGAAAAACATGGAACCATCGCTGCAAAAATTGCCCGAAAAGGGGATAGTATCATCGAGCGGATGGTTGATGATACTGGGCAGGAGGCAGTGACGCATTATACCGTGCGAGCGGTAATCGCTGAGTTGAATATGTCGGATGTGTCTCTCACGCTTGAAACCGGGAGAACACATCAAATTCGTGTGCATATGCAATTTCTTGGGCATCCGCTCATCGGAGATACGCTGTATGGCGGAAGGGCCGAGCGGATAGACAGGCAGGCACTGCATAGTGAAACCCTTGTGTTTCCTCATCCGATGACAGGTGAGCAAATGACATTTTCAGCTCCGCTTCCTGATGATATGAAATCCTTGCTTTTTAATTAGAGAAACCCGGTCACCTGCATCGCAGGGCCGGGTTTTTTTATAATGTGAAATGCTGAAATCTTGAATCGTCATAAGGCATAGATGAGGGAACGGAGACCGTTTTAAGCTCAGGGTATGTGAGGGCAGACAGTTTGTTGCCAAATACGCAGCCTGTATCAATATTGACGGTTCTGCCAACGAATCGAGGTTCTTTCACAGGTGTATGGCCGTACACAATCCACGGTTTTCCGTGATATTCCTTTGCCCAGTCCTTGCGAACAGGCCGTCCATCTGGCCATGTTTCTCCTGTGACGGCACCAAATAATAAATAGGACCGCATCTGTTTATTCGGCTTTTTTCCAATATCCTTTTCCTTCATCGCTGCGTGTGCAATGATCAGCTCATCAGGAATGAGTACATCATAAAGCGGAGCCTTCTCGAATAACTGCTTAAATTCATGTGACAATTTGTTTTGTTCATGAGTTGGCAGTTTTTTTATTTCGTTCACTGTCGTTTCGATGCCATGAAGCAATTTGACGGGATTTCCTTTTAAATAACGATAAAGCTTAAAGCAATGGTTGCCAGGTACATATCGGATTGCACCGTGTGAATAGGCATGAATGACAAATCGCATGACGTCTACTGACTGAGGCCCTCGATCTGTTAAATCACCAACAAGGGCCAGCGTTCTCTTATCAGGATGGACGGGTAATCCATGTTTGAGTTCGTATCCTAGTTTGTGTATGAGGGTAAGCAGCTCTTCGTAGCAGCCGTGGATATCGCCAATGATATCGAATTTCATAAGGTTTCCTCCTGATTTTTTTCATCCATTCGTCGGATATAAAGAAGTTTGAATTTTAGAAAATATAACGAATGGCTTTCATTTCATTTAGGCAATTGTTAGAATCAATGCTTTAACGTAAGACTTTTAAAATTAAACATGAATGTTAGGAGGCTTTAGCCAATGGAGCATACATCTGTTTCATCACTCGTTGTCGTTATTATTGTCGCCTTTTTCACCCCTATTTTATTGCACCGATTTAAGCTGACCATTCCGGTCGTTGTAGCTGAAATCATTATGGGGCTCATCATTGGGAAAAGCGGTCTTCAACTGGTTGTCGAACATGATGCGTGGTTAGATACATTATCCATGCTCGGTTTTATTTTTCTGATGTTTTTAAGTGGACTTGAAATAGATTTTTCTTCTTTTGAGTCAAAGAAGAAAGCACGAGAACTTCCAAATGGTTTAAAAGAACCAAATACATTTAAAGCAGCCACCATTATTTTTCTTGGGGTATTTTGTATTTCTTTTATCCTGTCCTATGCGTTTGTACTCGCAGGGTTTATCCAAAATGCCTTTTTAATGACGCTCATTATCTCTACCATCTCATTAGGCGTAGTGGTGCCAACCTTAAAAGAGGAAAAGTTGATGCAGACGAATATCGGTCAAATCATTCTGCTTGTAGCTGTCATTGCTGATTTGGTCACGATGATTTTACTTGCTGTGTTTTCCTCCATTTATGGAGATGGAACAGGGAACATGTGGCTTCTGCTCTTATTATTTGCTGCAGGCATTCTTCTTTATTTATTTGGCCGCGTATTTAAGACAAAGTCAATTTTTCAGTCGATGTCAAAAGGAACCGTGCAAATTGGGACAAGGGCAATCTTTACTCTCATTATAGTCTTAGTTGCCTTATCTGAATCACTCGGGGCTGAAAATATTCTTGGGGCGTTTTTAGCTGGCGTACTTGTGTCCCTTCTTTCGCCAAATAAAGAGCTCGTTCAGCAGCTGGACTCATTTGGCTACGGATTTTTAATCCCGATCTTTTTTGTGATGGTCGGAGTGGATCTGAATATATGGGCACTGTTTAAGGATCCAACCATCATGATCATGATTCCGCTGCTGTTTATTGCGTTGCTTATAAGTAAACTCATCCCAATTCTTTATTTGAAAAAATGGTATGACATGAATAAGGTCATCGGCTCAGGCTTTTTATTAACTTCAACATTATCTCTCGTCATTGCAGCTGCGACGATTGGTGAGCGGCTCGGTGTCATTGATCGTAAAATGTCTGGAGCGCTGATTTTAGTTGCTGTGCTAACGAGTATTTTAACACCTGTTTGGTTTAAAGCGCTCTTTAAAAAAGAACAAGCGGCGAGCCATAAGAAGCGTGTGACCTTTATTGGTGCAAATCAGCTGACCTTACCTGTCACACTTGATTTGCATCAGGATGAATATGACATTCGGATTTTGCATGTGTTTCAAGAAAATAAGGAAGTACTGCTGGCAGACTCTATCTTTGAAGTCGAATCAATTGAACAATACGACGATGAGACGCTGAGAAAGGCAGGCGTCGGCCAAGAGGATGTCCTTGTCGTCGCAACAGGCAGTGAGACAAAAAATAAGGAAATTGCTTTATTTGCAAAAGAAGAAGGTTCAAAACAAGTCATTGCAAGTGTCAACAAAGCTGAGGCAGAGCTGACATTGAAGGAAGCGGGCATTGATACGTTTTCTACTTTCCTTTCATCTAAAACAGTGCTAAGAGCTTTGATTGAAGCACCTGATGCGATTCGATTGCTAACAAATGAGGATTCTTCTTTGTATCAAATTCAAATGAACAATCATCGTTATCATAATGTCATGCTGAGAGAATTTCCTTTCACCGGTGATTTGGTATTTGTCCGGATTTTCAGAGGGGTAGACAGCTTAGTACCGCATGGAGATACGACACTTAGAAGCGGCGACCGTGTGCTTGTATCGGGCTCCCGGGAGTATGTAGCAGGACTAAGAGCCCAATTAGAATGACAATGAACCCTTGACCAATGAACAATTCCTGATTAAGATAGAGGTACAACATCATATATTTGATCCACTAGGGGAGTCCTTTAAAAGGGCTGAGATAAAAGTGTCGACTTTTAGACCCTCATTACCTGAACAGGTTCATACCTGCGTAGGGAAGTGGTGCGGTTTTTGACTATGCTTTTTACAAATTCCAAGCCACTTTCCACGCGGAAAGTGGCTTTTTTATATGGAAAAACAGGAGGAGAGGAACATGACGTTTTCAACAGAATGTAAAGAGGCTGCAGCAACATGGTGGAATGGAAGCTTTACGCATCCTTTTGTCAAAGGGATTGGGGATGGCACACTTTCACTCGATCGTTTCACCTATTACGTGATGCAGGATTCGTATTATTTAACTCATTTTGCAAAGGTGCAGGCATATGGAGCGGCGATTAGTGAGGACTTACATACGACGGGCAGAATGGCGTATCATGCCCAGGGCACGTATGAAGCAGAGCTGTCGCTGCATAGGAAATTTACAGAGCTTCTGCAAATTTCTGATGAAGCCATTGAGAACTTTAAGCCTTCCCCGACTGCTTATGCGTATACCTCTCATATGTATCGATCTGTAAAAAGCGGACGGTTTGAAGAGATTTTAGCCGCGTTATTACCGTGTTACTGGCTCTATTATGAGGTAGGTGAAAAGCTAAAACAAACAACACCTGACCATCCAATTTACCAAGAATGGATTTTGACATATGGAGGCGATTGGTTTAAGGAACTCGTTTTCGAACAGGTGAACCGCTTTGATGAACTAGCAGAAAAAGCACCAGAACATGTACGCGCCAATATGAAAGAAAATTTTGTGATTTCAAGCTATTACGAATATCATTTTTGGGAGATGGCGTATCAAAAAGAATTGTGGCAAACAGCATGCTTAGATGGGGTTGGTGCAAATGGAACTCCACGCAGTGACAAATGATTCGCTTCCTGCGGGTGAACTGATCAAACAAATAAAAGCCATTGCGTCTGAAGTGGATTTTATTCATATTCGGGAACGTTCTAAAACAGCAGGTGAGCTTGTTGATCTCGTGAAGAATCTCCTTTTAGAAGGTGTGCCGAAAGAAAAGCTCGTGATCAATGACCGAGTAGACGTGGCGCTGCTAACCAATATTCACAGGGTGCATCTTCCGGGCCATAGCTTTTCGCCGAAGGAGCTGCGAAGAAAATTCCCTCACCTTCATGCAGGGGTGTCCGTCCATTCGATAGAAGAAGCGAAAGCAGCAGAGAAAAATGGAGCAGAGTATGTCATGTTTGGGCACGTATATGACACCTCTTGTAAACCAGGACTCCAGGCAAGAGGTGTACAGCTTGTGAAAGAACTGACTTCTGCACTAACAATTCCAGTGGTGGCCATCGGCGGGATGACCCCAGAACGAGTTCCAGAATTGAAACACGCTCATGTGAAAGGAATCGCTGTCATGTCTGGGATTTTTACTCATCATCAGCCGCTTATGATGGCACAAGCATTTTCTGAAAAGGTAAAGGAGAATCCTTATGAAAAAGCATTATGACGTTGCAATCATTGGTGGTGGAATCATAGGGATGTCAATCGCCTATCACCTTGCAAAAGCAGGAAAACAGGTGATCTTATTTGAAGCGAATGAGATAGGAAAGCAAACGACAAGTGCGGCTGCCGGGATGCTCGGTGCACATGCTGAAGGAGAGGGGCATGAGGATATTTTCTTTCAGGCAGGCAGAGCAAGCCAGGCATTATACGAAAAATTAAAGGTCGATCTTTTGCATGAATCAGGCATTGATATTCGGACTTCAGCAGGCGGCATCATGAAGGTCGCCTTTACTGAAGAAGAGAAGCAGGCCCTTTGCCGGATGCAGCATTTGTCTACGTTTAAGTGGCTTGATGCAAGCAGCGTAAAAAAATGCATGCCTCAAGTCACAGATCACATGCTGGGAGCAGGTTTGATTGAAGAGGATGTGCATGTGGAGCCTTATGCTGTATGCAGGGCTTTGTGGCAGGCGGCGGTCCGGTACGGAGCAGATGTGAAAGAGTGTACACCTGTGATCGAAGTGAAGCGGGACAAAGAAGTGTTAACTGTCAGAACAACGAAGGGCACATTCACATGTGATGACCTGACAGTTGCAAGTGGTGTATGGTCTGGCCGTTTTTTTGAAGAGCTCGGATTATCTCATTCTCTTTATCCAGTAAAAGGAGAATGTGTGTCTGTATGGAATAACGGTCCAGCGCTCGCACACACCATTTATCATGATCATTGTTATATCGTTCAGCGAGATAGTGGAAAGCTTGTTATCGGTGCAACGATGAAGCCAAACGAGTGGCAGGCTGTTCCAACGCTTGGCGGCATGGAAGCTGTGATTCAAAAGGCGTCTCAGCTTATGCCTTCTATTAAAGAGATGCCGATTGAAGAGTGCTGGGCAGGCCTTCGTCCGGCGACAAACGACCGGCATCCCTATATCGGAAGACATCCAGAAGACAAGCGTATTCTTTTTGCTGCAGGGCATTACAGGAATGGCATTTTACTTGCGCCGATTACTGGAGAAATCATTCGTGACCTCATATTAGACAAACCGGTCAAAGAGGAATGGCTTCACGCATTTCGTATTGGACGAAAGGAGGCACTATTCGTATGAAGATTCAATTGAATGGCAGAATCGTTGACTTCGATCAAGAGAATGGAACGATCTATGATCTGCTATCAGCCTATCAGCTTGAAAACCGTGTGGTGATCTTTGAAAAGAACCAAGAAATCATTGATAAAGAAGCGTTTCAACAAGTAGTGATTCAACCAAATGACACGATTGAAATCGTTCATTTTGTAGGAGGAGGATGATCCAATGCTGCACATTGGCGGAAAAACATTCACATCAAGACTATTACTCGGAACAGGGAAGTACCCATCATTTGAGGTTCAAAAAGAAGCGGTGAACGTATCGGAAGCCGAAATTTTAACCTTTGCTGTCAGAAGGATGAACATATTCGAAGCATCTCAGCCTAATTTTCTAGAGCAGCTTGATTTATCAAGATATACGCTGCTTCCGAATACAGCTGGTGCAAGTACAGCAGAAGAGGCAGTGCGTATTGCCCGTTTAGCAAGGGCTTCTGGGCTGTGTGACATGATCAAGGTAGAAGTCATTGGCTGTTCAAGGTCTCTTTTGCCAGATCCAGTTGAAACATTAAAAGCATCTGAAATGCTGCTCGAAGAAGGATTTATCGTGCTGCCATATACATCTGATGATGTGGTGCTCGCAAGAAAATTAGAAGAACTCGGTGTCCACGCCATCATGCCAGGTGCTTCTCCGATTGGTTCAGGCCAAGGCTTACTAAATCCTCTGAATCTCTCATTTATTATCGAGCAGGCGAAGGTGCCGGTCATTATTGATGCTGGCGTAGGTTCTCCGAAGGATGCAGCTTATGCGATGGAGCTTGGAGCTGACGCAGTATTACTAAATACCGCTGTCTCTGGTGCAAAGGATCCTGTGAAAATGGCAAAAGCAATGAAACTGGCGATTGAATCAGGAAGACTAGGCTATGAGGCAGGACGTATTCCCCTGAAAAACTATGGGACAGCGAGCAGTCCACAGGAAGGAATGCCGTCATTTTGAGCACTCGTTATTCACGCCAAGAGCTTTTTCAGCCAATTGGAACAGAGGGACAAAAGCGGCTAAATGACTCAAAGGCGGTCATTATTGGAGCGGGGGCACTTGGAACGGCTAGTGCAGAAATGCTCGTTCGTGCCGGCGTTGGATCTGTCACCATTTTGGACCGAGATTATATTGAATGGAGCAACCTTCAGCGCCAGCAGCTTTACACGGAGCAAGACGTGAAGGATCGGCTGCCAAAGGCTGTGGCGGCTGAAAAAAGACTCAAGCAAGTAAACAGTGACGTTTACGTCAAAGGCATCGTGATTGATGTGACTGCTCACAATATTGACGAACTGGTCAGCGGGGCTTCGATCATTGTCGATGCAGCGGATAATTTTGAGGTAAGAATGATTGCAAATGATGCTGCTGTCAAACATCAAATTCCGTTCCTTTATGGGGCCTGTGTAGCCAGTTATGGTATTCAATTTACTGTGATTCCTGGTGAGACGCCGTGTTTACACTGTCTGCTTGAACATTTACCTGCACAAGGCATGACATGTGATACAGCAGGTATCATTAGTCCAGTTGTGCAGCAGGTGGCCGCATATCAAGTGGCAGATGCACTTAAATATTTAACAGGACATCAAGTGACGCCAATATTAAAATCCTTCGATTTATGGAAAAATGAACGGTCTGACATTCGGTCGGTCGCGTCTTTAAAGAAGCAGCAATGTCCAAGCTGTGGACTTAAGACGTATCCATTTCTTTCATATGAGAAGAGTGCGAAGGCAGATGTACTATGCGGCCGTAATACGGTACAAATCCGCAGTGCAGCAGAAACACCGCCACCTTTACATGAAGTAGCTCTTCGGTTAAAGAAAGCAGGGATGGATGTGCTTGAAAATCCATATTTGCTTTCATGTCAAAAGGATGAATTTAAGCTTGTCTTATTTAAAGATGGCAGAGCGCTTGTTCATGGAACCAATGATATTGCCAAAGCAAGAACTATTTATCATCAATGGATTGGCTAATGAGAGGTGTGAAGAAATGACGATCAAAAAAGCATTCACAATCGCGGGTTCTGATTCTGGCGGCGGAGCAGGCATTCAGGCAGATTTGAAAACTTTTCAGGAGCTCGGTGTGTATGGAATGTCTGCAATCACAGCGATTACTGCGCAAAACACACTAGGTGTTCATGGGATATATCCGCTTTCAATTGAGGCGTTAGAGCGTCAAATAGATGCAGTGGCAGAAGATTTACTGCCAGATGCCGTCAAAACAGGGATGCTGTGGAGTGCAGACATGATCAAGATCGTAGCTGAAAAAACGGTTCAATATGATATGAAGCTGATTGTAGATCCAGTCATGATCGCAAAAGGGGGAGCCTCTTTATTAAATGAAGATGCGGTCGCTGCGATGAAAACACACTTGCTGCCTGTGAGCTATGCTGTAACGCCGAATCTTCCTGAGGCAGAAGTACTGTCAGGTTTACGTATTCAGACGAAAGAGGATCGCTATCTGGCAGCAGAGCGCCTTTATGAGCTCGGTACGAAACATGTCGTGATCAAAGGCGGCCATGGTCCATCTGATGGGATGATTACAGACCTGCTGTATGATGGAAAAGGCTTTATTGAAATCACAAATGAACATATTGATACACCACATACACATGGCACAGGCTGCACGTTTGCAGCAGCATTAACAGCTGAAATTGCGAAAGGTTATTCGATAAAGGAAGCCTTTGAAACAGCAGAAACCTTTGTCCATGAAGCGATCAAATTCCCTTTACGAATTGGATCTGGACACGGGCCTACGAACCATTTTGCTTATCAGCAAAACAGAATCAAACGTTAAGGGAATCGAACCGCCTTCCTTGTGAGGGCGGTTTTTTTGCGAAAATGAAACTTTCTTTCAGAGGAAATTGTCATTCTCTTATGATCTGTGATAATATTATGATCAGGTACTAATACTATGTCTTGAAAAAATAGGAGGCTTTATTACATATGAACTTTTCTTTAGAAGGCCGTAATATCGTGGTGATGGGTGTTGCCAATAAACGAAGCATCGCTTGGGGAATTGCCCGTTCACTTCATGAAGCTGGAGCTCGTTTGATTTTTACTTATGTTGGAGATCGTCTTGCTGAATCGGTAAAAGAGCTTGCAAGCACACTTGAGCGTGATGATTCAATTATTCTTCCGTGTGATGTGACAAGTGATGAAGAAATCGAGAAATGTTTTGCTGAAATTAAAGAAAAAGTACAAGTCATTCATGGCGTTGCGCATGCCATTGCATTTGCAAATAAGGAAGAGCTTGTTGGCGAATACTTGAACACGAATCGTGAAGGTTTCCTTTTGGCGCACAACATTAGTTCATACTCATTAACTGCTGTAGCAAAAGCAGCACGTCCATTAATGACAGAGGGTGGAAGCATTGTGACGCTTACATACCTAGGCGGAGAACGTGTTGTATCTAACTACAACGTAATGGGTGTAGCGAAAGCATCACTTGAAGCAAGTGTGAAATATTTAGCAGCTGATTTAGGCGCAGAAGGCATCCGCGTGAACAGTATTTCTGCTGGTCCAATTCGTACGTTATCTGCAAAAGGCATCAGCGGCTTTAATACCATTCTGAAGGATATTGAAGAGCGTGCACCACTTCGCCGTACAACAACTCCTGAAGAAGTTGGCGATACAGCTCTATTCTTATTCAGTGATCTATCTCGCGGCATGACAGGTGAGAATCTGCATGTTGATTCTGGCTTCCATATCATTGCCCGCTAAACGAATACATGACTTGCAGCATACCGATGAAAGGTATGCTGTTTTTTTATTTTTCTTCTGATTTGAGGCCTCCGTTCATATATATAAGGAATGAATCATTCGGGAGGGATTAGTATGTCAAATAAAGGTGATGAGAATCAAAAGCCGCTGATGTATATTGTTCAGCCGAGCTATCAAGAATCAAAGCCGGCCATGCAAAATATTGTGAGAAAGCGAAAAAAATCAGAAAAACAGCCAGAAAGTGATCATAATGCAAAAGGCGAGATCGAAGAAAGCACGCAGCAGGAGCCTGCGATTCAAGAAATAGAGCAGAAAAAAGAAGCCGAGCCACCTGCACACCAGCAAGATCGAGATATAAAACAAGAAGCCGAATTTACAAAAGAACAAGATATCGCACAAGAGGCTGAGCTTGCACAGGAACAAGAGAACATACAAGAACCAGAGCTCATACAAAAGCAAGAGCCTCAGCAAGAAGAAGGAAACCAGCCAGAAGGTGTCTTTCATGAAACAAAAGAAGAACCAAGAAGAAAACGAGTGAAAAAGCCTTTAAGTCAGATGAGTATTGATGAAAAAGTCGATTTTCTCACAAGACTGCCTCATAATATGCCAAGGGCTCTTTGTCTGATTGAAGCTGATGGTAAAACATATAGAGGAATCATCATGGATCGAAAAGATGATACTGTGATCATTCGTACAGCAGGCGGGGGAAATCCAGTCGAATTAGCGATTGCTGAGATTTCTTCCATCCACCCGCTTGGTTTTTAACAAAGAAAAAAAGTCCCATATAGGGACTTTTTTTGTTAGCAGTTACGGTTGATGAGTCTTGGATTTAGGCATTCGATTGCGCAGAAGCAGTCAAGGTCTACTTCAATGCAATATTTTGATTTTTCTAATCGGAACACATCACATAAGGAATCTTTATCTGTAAAATCTAAAATATGACGGTCTTTGTCAAATGCGATAAGCAAGCTGAGAGTTGCGCAGTGATCAGAGATGTGTTCGACTCTGAAAAATGCAGTGCTGAAGCAAGGGCCTGGATCTACTTCTCCGACATTTCCGAATGCGACGAATGGTTTTGATTTGGATGTAAAGAGAACAAATGGGACAGTGTCACCTAAAGAATGTGATGGAGAAAGGAGATTGCTGTAACAGCTGGTCGGGCAATCTTCTTCGACGGCATTTTGTAAGTCGTGAATGTTTTCAACAGCCTCTGCTACACAGTTCCATGAATGTTTGCGGCTCATATTCAACCCTCCTATACTAGGAAATTTGTTTGAGTGTTTGAGCACTGTTATCATCTACAAGCTATTTTTGCCGGTTCGTGCATCTACTTTTAACCAATGCGGAAGCGGCCGCTACTTATGCCGACTGCTCCGCATAATTGGCTGTCATTCGTAAGGAAGGGGATGCTTTGACTCATGACAAGTTAGATGATCGGCCTGTTGATTTAGCCGTGGTGATGATGCTTTTTATCTTTCGATGGCATGACTCTGTCGACAAGCTCTGGGTTTAAGCATTGGATTGCGCAGAAGCAGTTTAAATCAACCTCAATACAAAAGTCCGTTTTTTCTAGACCAAAGAAGTCAGGGTCACAAGGGTGACACACGCTTAGCGTATGTCCGTGTACATCAACAGGTCTTAATACAGATAACGTAGCACAGCAGTCGTGTAATTTTTCAACCCGGAAGAAAATAGATTCGAAGCATTGGCAATCGTCAACGAATCCTCCAATATTTCCGAAAGTAGAGAACAACCCGCCCTTTTTATCAAAAAGTAAAAACGGAATCGTATCTTTTCCAGAAACTGTTGGGCTTAATAAATTACTGTAGCAGCTCGTAGGACATTTATCTTCTACAGCTTCCTGCTCTGCTAAAATCTTATCAACCGCATCGCATACACAGTTTTCATCATGTCGGCCATGGTGTTTTCCGCAGCTCATGGATTTCAGCTCCTTTAACAAGGTATTTGACTTTAGTCCTTAACAACATATGTATGCGCCCTCTAGTTGGTGTGGGTAAATGACCATTTATATTTGTTGTATTTTTATAAAAGGAAAAGCAGAGCTTTTCGCTCTGCTTTTGGACATTAGAGGATGCCGATTGCAACGATTGTCGCAACAAGAGTTTGTGTAAGTGTTTGGATTGCGATAGAGATGTCCGCATCGATTGTAGATACTGTAACGTTTCTTGAATTTTCGATGACAAGTTTTTGGCGGTTTGTTTGTTTGTGAGTAGCAGCTTGTAAGAGATCCTGCGTGACGCGGTCTGCCAAATCACCGTCTGCGATTGAGATGTTTGTAATGGTGATGATCGCTGTTTGAATCGCTACTTGGATAGATGCTGCAACCTGTGCATCGACAGAAGATACGTTAATGTCACAAGAGTCCCTAACGATAATGACCTCTTCAGATGTCTGCTTTGTGAAGCTTACTTGATCCAAATCTTGTAAGACATCTTCGTCATCATAATAATCGTCACAAAGTGCTTTTCTTTCATAGTTGCAATCGTCGTGGTGTTCGTGGTATCTGTGGTGTCCGTGGTGTGAACAGTTACGATCTAGAGCGACCCAAGAATATGGTTTAGAATCCATTTCTATTCCTCCTTCCGTTTACTTTATTAAATGCTGGAATGCGTTGTTTTGTCTCGGGCATTTACCCTAGCAGGCAACCCATTTTTATTTAATCGTTATTACGCTGAGCATTACGACGCTGCTGAATACGATTTCGAAGTGAATTTCGATTTGGACGTACTTTTGGTTCAGGCACTACTTCTTCTGGCTGTTTTGCTGCCTCAGCCTGCCTTTTTTTCTCCTGCTGCTGTTCTACGAAATCATTTGCTTTCTTTTGTAAGTCCTCGACTAATTTCAAAATCATTCTTCTTTGATCATCTGAAATTTTTGCTTTCTGATCATCAGTGATATTGTTTTTGTTTAACACATCACTGACAAGAAGACTTGTTAATGGATCAATATCCGTATTGATTTGAAATTCCTTTTTTTCGTTCTCTTCAGCCACGATGATTTCACCTCTTTCATACGTCATGTTAGAAAAAGAAAGGGTCAAAGAATGCCGGCTTCAACTAAGAGCACATTCAATGTTTGAGTGAGAATTTGGACGGAGTTCATAATGGATGCATCTGATAATGTAATTGTAATGTTATAGCAGTTGATGATTTGAATCACAGTTTTCTTTTGGACTTCCACTTGTTGCACAGCTAAAAGCTGATCTGTGATGTCAGCAGCCACTTCATCGTCTGGTACAAGAATTTGGATTAAAAGAGTAATGATTGTCGTTACGGTCGCTTGAAGGGAGAGTGCAGCTGTTACATCTGTTTTATGAATTGTGACATTTTCCGAATCTTTGATCTCAATGAAATCATCATAATTGCTGATTAATTCGTTTAACAGTTGTGTATATAATATTTCAGCACTTTCTTCAATAGACAATACTTTCACTCCTTTCTTATCTATACATTATTTAATGCAGCAACGACTCAAGTTGGAATCGGAAAGTGTGAAAAAGTACAACCCAATTTTATTTCCACTCGATTCATCATGACAGTCTTTTTTCTTGCATATATAAAGAAAGGACGGAAAAAGAAGAAAGAAGGAGGTGGAGGCTTCTGAGCGGTGCTTTGTCATTTGTCGTGTTTGCCCTCGCATCCTTTAGACTGACGAGACTGATTGTGTTTGATACCATTACTGCCCCTTTCCGCCGTCTATTTCATGAAGAACAGGAAGAGGTAAATGAACAAGGTGAAGTCGAAACATATATCATCATTAAAGGTGAAGGGCTGCGGTCCTGGGTTGGAGAACTGTTAAGCTGTTATTGGTGTACTGGCATGTGGTGCACTGCTGCCTTACTTCTGATATACATACTTTTTCCTGTCATCAGCATGTGGCTTAATTTACTATTAGCGATTGCCGCAGCAGCAGGCATCATTGAAGCGGTCGTCTCGAAGCTTGTGAAATAAACAGGCATTCTGATCAGACACGCTTTCAATAAATGCATATACTATCAAGGAATAGGAAAGGAAGGGTTGCGATGAAACCAACTGAAACGCCGTCACATATGCTTCAAGGTTATCCAGCGCAGTCAAATCAACAATCTGTATATACGAAAAAAATCAAGAAAACAGGCTGCGGCTGTGGAAACAAAAAGAAACCTCAATAATAGAAGAGAAAAACAAAAGCCGGATTTATCCGGTTTTTTTGTTGCCCTTTTTTTGAGTGGTGCATATGTAAGAGAGAAGGGGTGACCAGAATGGATGCATTCGAACAATTAATCGGTTCCTTGTTCACTAAACCCCATGATGGGAAAGAACAAGCGCACGAAAAGGCTGAAATGGATCTAGCGGATAAAGCGCATGATCTTGAGGAGCACTTAAAAGCATTTGGCGTGAAGATGGAGGCTTTTGCAAAAGAAACAGAAACATTCATGATGCGTCATACAGAGGCAGATTACGTCTTTAAACAGCAGAAATAAAAATTCCGCACTTTTTTATGTGATCGTCCAAACCATTTCTTGCATTTTTCATACTTTGTAAGGGAGAAGAGGAGGTGCTTAAATATGAGTTACGGTTACGGTGGCGGTTCTTGCGGCGGCTACGGTGGTGGCTACGGCGGCGGATATGGATCAACATTTGTTCTTGTTGTCGTGCTTTTCATCCTTCTAATCATCGTTGGTGCTTCTTTCTTTAACTACTAAAAAGTAAGAAGGTGAGGGAAGCAAGGGGGAAGCCTTTTGCTTTCCTTTCTCTTTGGTCAAACAAGGTTTTAGGATAGGCACATATCCCGCCTATTTTCATATAGTAAGGTGATTACTCCACAAAGAGGAGGCAAATGAATGGATAATAAATTCTTTAAAAGCGTAGAAAACAAAACCGGTGTGAATATGAATGATGTGTTTAAACTTGCAGGTTCTTTGCAAAATGCCAACTTTAAAGATGAGAATACCGTTCGAGGTGTCATTAAAAAAGTAGCGCAGCTTGCGAACAAACGTGTACCTAAAGAAATGGAAGACAAAATCGTTCAATCGATTACAAGTGGAAAAGAAAAGCTTGATTTCAATACAATCGCTAAAATGATGAATAACAAAAAATAAACAACAGGCTCTCCGTTTAAAGGGGGGCCTGTTGTTTTTGCGTAAATAATTCACGGTTTTTCTTTAGAAGAGGATACAAAAAGCGAGAACGATGAGCCGTTTTGCCTCGTCTAAATGAAGGAACAGACAGATAAAGAGATTGTTCAGCTCTTGTCATGGCCACGTATAATAAACGGCGCTCTTCTTCCAGCGCTTCTTCATCACCGTTTCTGAGTTCATCCAGTGAGAAATCATGAGGCAGTGCTCCGTCGACCACACAAGTGATGTATACTGTCTGGAATTCAAGTCCCTTTGCACGGTGGATCGTCATGAGCTGAACACCGGGTTCATCTGTTTTTTCCTTTTCGGCAGATTTCATATGTTCGGCATGTGCGAGAAAGGCTTCAATCGTTTCAAAGCGTTTGGCAGCTGTTTTCACATCACGTACATCATCTGTCCCTTTTTCAAGTACATTCGTATCGTTCACCCGTTTTTTTAAGTAATCACCGAGTCCCATCTTTTGTTCAATAAATGTCACCGCGTCCGATGGCTTTAATGTTCGTAACGTTCGGAACAAAGGAACGATTGATTGCAGCTTTTTCCGTTGAAACGGCTGTATATCTGTCAGCTTACCGAGCGCATCTACCATTGAACAATCCTCTGTGATGGTCAGTGCCTTTAGTGTATTCAGCGTTTGCTGCTTTAAAAAGAAAACCGGCAGCAGCTGTTTCATGGCGGTCACATCATCTGCATCCTGACTTAAGGAAAGAAAGGCGAGGAGTACCCGAACAATTCGTCTGCTGTAGAAGGCTTTGACGCCAGCATCCGTTTCATACGGAATGGCCGATTGATGCAGCCGTTCATAAATCGCACGGCCGCCTGTATTCGTACGAAACAGCACGCAGAAGTCATTCGGCTTTGCGCCGTTTTTAATTTTCTCCTGAATATCTGCGACAATCATCGTCGCTTCCTCTTCTTCATCATATGGATAAAAGAGCGTCGGCGGAATTTTCTCCGCCCGAACGGCTTTTAACGTCTTCTCATAACGATGCTGATTTTTCTTAATAATCGCATCTGCACTTGCGACAATTGTATGATGAGAGCGGTAATTCGCATGTAAATGGACGATCTGAGCCGAAGGATAATCCTGTTTGAACTCAAGGATGAAAGCAGGATTGCTACCCCTAAATGCGTAAATGGCTTGATCATCGTCGCCTACACAAAATAACTGCTCTGATTCTCCGGCTAAAAGTTGAATCAAGCGATATTGCACTGGATTAATATCCTGAAATTCATCAACTAAAATATACTGGAATCGTTCTTGATACCGTTTTAACAGTTCAGGCTGTTCTGTCAGCATATGTAAGCAGGCAATCGCCATATCATCAAAGTCAAATTGCTGATGATCTCGTTTTTGTTGTTCATATGATTGATAGATCGTCCACATGTGTTTTTCCTTTTCATCCTTCAAATCAGGAAGTTCACCTGGTAAAAAGGCATTTTTCCAATAGCCGATGGATTGCAGCACTTGATCAGTAGGGTAGTCTTTCTCATCAAGTCCTTCATTCATTATGGCTTTTCGAATGTATTGCTCCTTTTGCCAGTCAAACTTTATCAGATGCTGGCCGTTCCATTTATTTGCGTCATCGTGAAGCAGCATTTTATAAAAAAGACTGTGGAAGGTGCCTGTCACCACTTGGCTGGCTTGTGAAGGATGAAGCTGGTATTGCTTGCGCAGTCTTTCTTTCATCTCACTGCTCGCTTTTGTAGTAAAAGTTACGAGTAAAATATGGTGAGCAGGAATATGATGATGGGACATGAGATAAGCCGCTCTAGCCGTCAGGACTCTTGTTTTCCCGCTGCCGGCACCAGCCAGCACAAGCATCGGACCATCTAAATGTGTGACAGCTTGAAGCTGCGGTGTGCTAAAGGTGATATGCGGGAAGAGGTCGATCGTATGAACTTGTTCATTTTCTTCTAAATGTAAGGCGTCGCTAAATTGAATCGACTTTGGTTCCTGCCAGTCATATGATTCGCTAGTTTGCGAGATGATCTGTTTGCCGGTTGGAAAACGGAAGCCGCCAAGTTCTTTATAGGAAGCCTTTTCCTCCTGTTCAGCCGTTTGATTATGATCTGCTTGTTCTTCAGCTTGTTCACAAATCTCTTGCTGAGACATGTGCTTATGAATAAAGGCAGGTTCATCATGTATATTTAATCTAAAAAAGGCCGGTTGTCCGCAATATGGGCAGAATAATTGTCCTTTTTTTCCCTCGTCATGGAGGAATTGATAATGTTCTCTCGAATACGTATGTAATGAGATCGTTCGATCATGTCGTCGTGCGCATTTCAAAGCTAGTCCTCCAATAGTCAATCAATCTTAAAATGAAACACATCTAATCATATCAAATGAGGCGTGTTTCAAACAGTCATAATTAGGGAATAGTAGAGTAAGAGAGAAGCAAAGGAGGCGTTCTTGATGGGATATATAGCCCCGATTCAGCCGGATCTGTATTTTCAATATATCAATCGTCCAGCTCCTCAGGATAAAGAAGACTACGCGAAAGTAACAAAGGTTACTCGCACCTTTCATGACAAGATTTACAGAGAGCTGGAGAAAAAAGAGGACTTAGTGACAGAAGCGGAAACGAAAGTACAGCAAAAAAAGCGGGAACGCTTTGTACGAGATATGTTTATGGAGGAAGGAAAAGGCGTTCATATCAATACGTATATATAAATGATTGCGCTTTCTTCCATTGGCGAACGATAATGAAAAAGAAAAAAGCCAGGGCATCTTGAATGCTCTGGCTTTTCTTTTGGTCAAACAGACAGTGTTTTTGTCATTTTGACATGGGTGATTCCAGCTTCTTCAAACGGTTCAGAAACCGCTTTGTAGCCTTTCTTTTCGTAGAAAGGAAGCGCATGGACTTGGGCATGCATCACCGCTTCTTTTGCTCCATTAGCAATTGCTTCTGTTTCTAGCGCCTCTAATAGCTTGAGGCCAAGGCCGAAGGAGCGCGCCTCTTTTAACACACAAATTCTTTCTAGCTTTGCCTTTGATCCCTCAATGATCCGCAGTCTAGCGGCCGCCTGAGGCTTTTTGTCATCATTGTAAATGACAAAATGGGTGGCTTTGTCCTCTAGTTCATCTATTTCGATCTCTACTGGAACTTCTTGTTCTTTGACGAATACTTCTTTTCGAACGTAATATGCATCTTCTCGTTGTGTTTGTTCTGTTGCGATGACTGTTTTCAAATGTCTTTAACCCTCTTCTCCTAAAATAAATGTTTCATAGACGGTCCAAGATCCGTTTTCTAATTGATATAAAAGGTGGAAGCGATCCACTGTTTCTTCATGGTCAATCTTTCTCAGCTTTAATGTACCAAGTACGTCTGAATGCTCATCATCTGATAGTTTTTGAGCCACTGTCACATGCGGAACAAAGGCATATTCAGGTGTACCAGCCAGTGGCTCTGCGTACAATCTTTCATTGAGCGCCATGATGTCCTCGTTCGGTTCTACTTTCATATAAATGACGTTGTTTACAGGAGCGAATGAACTGAATTTTTTAATACGTAACGTAATAGGAGAAGCATTTTTTGCATAATCTCTTAACGTTGAGACGACCTCAGCCGCTTCTAGATCCGTTAATTCAAAAGGTGTTCTTAATGTTAAATGAGGCGGTATGAGTGCATAGTTCGGATCATAACGCTTCCGGTAAGAGTTCGCAATATCTTGCAATTTTTTTGATGGAAATATAACAACTCCGTATTTCATCATGTTCCCTCCTGAATAAGAAAGTATTTATTATTATTTATTATAACAAAATTCAGTTGATTAACGAATATGGGAGCATTCTTTTTAACGAAGGCGCAATGAGCGGCTGCCAATACGTCCATTTATGATCCCCTTCGAATGTCTCAAATAAATAATCCGCTCCAGATTGTTCAAGAAGGGCCTTTAAATCATCATTCGGCTGAACAAAATCAAGCACCTGGCCATCTGTTGTTTTCACAGCGGTTTCCTCCAGCCCAATTTGATGGATAATCGCATAATGAGAAAGGGCTGTCGACTGTTTGACGGCTTCTAGAACCGACTCGTCAACATAAGGGGACTGCAAAATCAGCCCGCCAAATAAAGAAGGATAATCAATGGCTGTCATGAGGGAAATCGTCGCACCCAGTGAATCACCAATTAACGTACGTCCTGATCCAATTTGATAGGTTGGATAGTGTTCATCAATATAAGGAACCAGTTCATTAGCTAAAAAGCGTTTATACGCTTCAAACTTTGTGCCGTCTGGATGATACGTGTTCCGTCTCTCCGTAACATTTTCATAAGGGACACCAATGATAATCGAGCGTTCCATTTCTTTGTTCTGCATCAATTCTTCTGCCTGTCTGCCTATTTTGCCTAGGCGGAAATAATCATGACCATCCTGGGCAATGATGACATGATATGTATAAAGGGGGGAGTAATTGACTGGCAAATAGATCAAAATAGTCATGTCCGCCCCAAGTTCTTTTGACTGTAAGGTTTCTTCTTGAATGATTCCTGTTTTCTTCACCATAATCCATTCCTCCAGCTAACCAAATTCATCATAAAGTGAAACGTTTCCATTCATTGTAACACGAAAAACAGCGTTGTTCCTATATGCTAACATGCAATCAAACCGTATAACATCGATTCTGTTATAAAATACAGAAAATTTTAATTAATCATGACATTTCCCCTTGAAAAATGAGATTTAATGGGTTACAGTATTAAGAATTAGAACAGACAGACAACACATTCTTATCGTGAGAGGTGGAGGGACTGGCCCTTTGAAACCTCAGCAACCGGTATGCATCACTTCATGTGATGTACCAAGGTGCTAAATCCAGCAAGCAGCTTTTTTGCTTGGAAGATAAGAGGAAGCGATTAAACCCCTTCTTCTAAGAAGAAGGGGTT